>NZ_CVTX01000153.1:57721-159645 GCF_900005715.1 Pseudomonas sp. 34 E 7 | reverse complement strand
CGGCGACCACCACGCCTGCCGCGAGGCCCGCGACCACCGCCCCGGCCACAACGCGGCAGAGGGAGGAATAATGGCCAGCACTCAATCGCGCAATGGCTGGATTGTCTGGCTGACCTTTGCCATCGGCTTGCTGCTCAGCGTTTCACCGCTGCCGCAATTCATGGAAATCCTGCGGCCGCTGTGGCTGGCCCTGCTGTTGGCGTTCTGGTCGTTGAACCTGCCGCACAAAGTGGGCATGGTCACGGCGATGTGCCTGGGCTTGGCGGAGGATGTGCTCTATGGCACCTTGCTGGGCCAGAATGCACTGATCCTGACCCTGATTACGTTCCTGGTGCTGTCGTTGCAGCAGCGCTTGCGCATGTTCCCGATGTGGCAGCAGTGCCTGGTGATCCTGGTGATCTTCGGTCTGGCGCAGCTCGTTCAACTCTGGCTCAGTGCCTTGACCGGCAATCGCCAGCCCACCCTGGCACTGGTGTTGCCGGCGCTGGTCAGCGCATTGCTGTGGCCCTGGGTCAGTTTCGGCCTGCGTGGGTTACGTCGTCGCTATAAAATCAATTGATGGATTGCGAGGCTCTGCCTGGTTATCGAACCCTACAGGGAGAGTCTGCAGTGAATATGCTTTATCTGGCCTCGGGCTCCCCGCGGCGACGTGAGTTGTTGACCCAGATCGGTGTGCCTTTCACCGTGGTCAGCGCCGCCATCGATGAAACGCCTCTCACACACGAAACCCCTGTGGCTTATGTCGAGCGCCTCGCGCGAAGCAAGGCCGCGGCGGGTTTGGCTGCGCTCGAGCAAACCATAGGCATCTGCGTATTGGGCGCCGACACGGCGGTTATCGTCGATGGCAAGATCCTTGGCAAGCCGGTGGACCAGGCCGATGCCTTGGCCATGTTGATGGCCCTGGCAGGGCGTGAGCATGAAGTCCTCACGGCCGTTGCCCTGACCGACGGCCAGCGCTGTGAAACCCGGTGTGTCAGCAGCCGAGTCATTTTTCGCGACATTTCTGTCCAAGAAGCGACGGCCTACTGGCACAGCGGCGAACCCCGGGACAAGGCTGGCGGCTATGCTATCCAGGGGCTTGGCTCGGTGTTCGTGAGCGGGCTCAATGGCAGCTATTCCGCCGTGGTCGGCCTGCCGGTGTGCGAAACCGCGCAACTGCTGGGCCAATTCGGCATACCCTGTTGGCAAAACCTTAACGCGTGCTGAGCGCTTCTACTTTCGCGCCAAGCCATTAGCGGTCGGTCACTATTGTGAAAACGCCTGAACGAGACCCAGCCATGAGTGAAGAGATTCTGATCAATATCACGCCGATGGAATCGCGCGTGGCGGTGGTAGAGAACGGTGTTCTGCAAGAAGTGCATGTGGAACGTACCCAGAAGCGCGGGATCGTCGGCAATATCTATAAAGGCAAGGTGGTACGCGTATTACCGGGCATGCAGGCGGCCTTCGTCGACATCGGCCTGGACCGCGCCGCGTTTATCCATGCCTCGGAAATCTCCCTGCGCGAAGGCCCGGCGGTGGAAAGCATCAGCGCCCTGGTGCACGAAGGGCAGAGCCTGGTGGTGCAGGTCACCAAGGACCCCATCGGCTCCAAGGGCGCCCGGCTCACGACTCAACTGTCGATTCCTTCGCGGTACCTGGTGTATATGCCGCGTACCGCCCATGTGGGGATTTCCCTCAAGATCGAAGATGAAGCCGAGCGCGAGCGCCTGAAGAAGGTGGTCAGCGACTGCGTGGCCGCCGAAGGCATCAAGGAAGCCGGTGGTTTTATCCTGCGCACCGCCGCCGAAGGCGCGGGCGCCGATGAAATCCTGATGGATATCCGCTACCTGCGGCGGCTGTGGGACCAGATCGCGGCGCAGATCCAGACCATCGGCGCGCCCAGCGTGATCTATGAAGACCTCGGCCTGGCGTTGCGTACCTTGCGCGATCTGGTCAGCCCGAAGATCGAGAAAATTCGCATCGACTCGCGGGAAACCTTCCAGCGCACCACGCAATTTGTCGCCGAGCTGATGCCGGAAATTGCCGACCGCCTGGAGCACTATCCGGGCGAGCGGCCGATCTTCGACCTGTATGGCGTCGAAGACGAAATCCAGAAAGCCCTGGAGCGCAAGGTCCCGCTCAAATCCGGCGGTTATCTGGTGGTGGACCCGGCGGAAGCCATGACCACCATTGACGTCAACACCGGCGCGTTCGTGGGCCACCGCAACCTCGAAGAAACCATCTTCAAGACCAACCTCGAAGCGGCCACCGCGATTGCGCGCCAACTGCGTCTGCGCAACCTGGGCGGCATCATCATCATCGACTTCATCGACATGGAAGATGGCGAGCACCAGCGCCAGGTCCTGCGCACCCTCGAAAAGCAGCTGGAGCGCGACCACGCCAAGACCAACATCATTGGCATCACCGAGCTGGGCCTGGTGCAGATGACCCGCAAGCGCACCCGCGAAAGCCTTGAACAAGTGCTGTGCGAGCCCTGCAGCAGTTGCCAGGGCCGCGGCAAATTGAAGACCCCGGAAACGGTTTGCTACGAGATTTTCCGCGAAATTCTACGGGAGGCACGCGCCTACCAGGCCGAAGGTTATAGAGTGCTCGCCAACCAGAAAGTGGTGGACCGCCTGCTGGATGAAGAGTCGGGTAACGTCGCTGAACTGGAGGGCTTTATCGGGCGCACCATTCGTTTTCAGGTCGAAACCATGTACTCCCAGGAACAATACGACGTGGTGCTGCTCTGATCCCCATTCGCTTTCTCTTTTCGAGACCGACAGGCGCAGACCTGCGGTCCGACCACTGCCTTGAGGGTCGCCTGACATGGAGCGTCTGATACGCTTTTTTGCCGCTTTGACCCGTTGGGGACTGGGCCTGTGTGCGTTGCTGCTGGTAGTGGCGGCGGTGTACGTGAGCCTGGGCCGTGAATTGACCCCGCTGGTGGCCGAATACCGCGCTGAAGTCGAAGCCAAGGCCCAGGTTGCCGTACAGATGCCTGTGCATATTGGCAGCCTCGAAGGCCGCTGGAGCGGATTTGCGCCAATACTGCTGGCCCATGACGTGATGGTCGGGGAGGGCAGCAGTGCATTGCGGCTGGACCAGGTTGAGGTGGTGCCCGACCTCTGGGCCAGCCTGATGGCTCGCGAAGTGCGCATCGCCCACCTGCAAGTCAGCGGCTTGCAGTTGAGCGTCAAGGAAGACAAGGACGGTCGCTGGGCGCTGCAAGGCTTGCCCATACAGGACGACCAGCCACTGGACCCGGAGCAACTGCTCACCCGCATGCAAATGGTCAAGCGCGTATCGGTGCTCGACAGCCAGGTGACGCTGCAACCGTTCGACCGCGCGCCGGTGACCGTGACGTATGTAGGCCTGAACCTGCACACCGGCACGACCCGGCAACGCGTGGACGCGCGCCTGACATTACCCGACGGCCAACCGCTGGCCTTGAGCCTGCGCAGCCGCATGCGCGCCAGCCAATGGAAAGACGCCGAGGTCGAGGCCTACCTGAGCCTGCCTCAAAGCGACTGGGCCAAGTGGATTCCGTCCCGGCTGACCCAGCAATGGAAGCTCACCCAGCTCAAGGCCGGCGGTGAGTTCTGGCTCAATTGGGCCAACGGCACCGTACAGAGCGCCGTGGTGCGCCTCGATTCACCGCAAGTCAAAGGCAGCTACGCCGAGCGTAAGCCGGTACACATCGAGAACCTCGCCCTGACCGCTTATGTGCAACGCAGCGACGGCGGCCTCAAGGTGCTGTTTGATTCGCTGGCGATGAATATCGGCGAAACCCGCTGGGAATCACGCCTGCAACTGCAGCAGAACCTGGCGACCGATAAAGATCAGGAAGTGTGGAAACTTCAGGCCGACCGGCTCGACCTGACCCCCATCACGCCCTTGCTCAATGCCCTGGCACCGCTGCCGGAAGGTTTCGCCAAGGCCGTCGAGCACCTCAAAGCCACCGGCCTGTTGCGCAATGTGCTCGTGGACTTCCGCCCACAGGACAGCACCGATCAGAAAGTCAGTTTTGCCGCCAACCTTGAGCGTGTCGGTTTTGACGCGTATTTCGGCGCACCGGCCGCGCGCAACGTGTCCGGCAGCATCAGCGGCGACCTGGGCCATGGCGAGTTGCGCATGGACAGCAAGGACTTTTCCCTGCATCTGTCGCCGATCTTCGCCAAGCCCTGGCAGTACATCCAGGCCAATGCGCGCCTGACCTGGACGCTGGACAAACAGGGCTTCACGCTCATCGCACCGTATATCAAGGTGCTGGGGGAGGAAGGCAAGGTCGCTGCGGACTTCCTGATTCGCCTGCATTTCGACCATAGCCAGGAGGACTACATGGACCTGCGGGTCGGCATGGTCGATGGCGATGGTCGTTTCACCCCCAAGTATCTGCCCGCCGTGTTGAGCCCGGCGCTGGATGAGTGGTTGCGCACGGCGATCCTCAAAGGCGCGGTAGACGAAGGATTCTTCCAGTACCAGGGCTCGCTGAGCCACAACGCGCTGCCGGCTTCACGCAATATCAGCCTGTTCTTCAAGGTGCACGATGCCGAGTTGGCGTTCCAGCCGGGCTGGCCCCATGTGAGCAAGGTCAAGGGTGAGGTATTTGTCGAGGAGAGCGGCGTGCGCATCCTGGCCAGCAAGGGTCAGTTGCTCGATACCCAGGTCAAGGACGTCTACGTCAATATCCCTCACGCGCCGGCCGGCCAAGACAGCCACCTGCTGCTCACCGGCGGATTCTCCGGTGGGTTGGGCGATGGTCTGAAAATCCTCCAGGAAGCCCCGATCGGCACCGCCTCCACCTTTGCGGGCTGGAAGGGCGAGGGCAACCTGCAAGGCAGCCTGGACCTGGATGTGCCGCTGGCCAAGGGCACCGAACCCAAAATCGTGGTCGACTTCAAGACCGACAAGGCGCGCCTGCAATTGGCGGAGCCCACCCTGGACCTGACCCAGCTCAAGGGCGATTTCCGTTTCGACAGCGCCAAAGGCTTGAGCGGCCAGAATATTTCGGCCCAGGCGTTTGACCGCCCGATCACCGCGCAGATTTTTGCCGAAGGCAAGCCCGGCGCCATCAGCACCCGCGTCACCGCCAAGGGGCAGGTCACGGTCAAGCGGCTCACGGACTGGCTGAAAATCAGCCAGCCGCTGCCGGTGTCCGGCGATATCCCGTACCAGTTGCAAGTCATCCTGGACGGCGCGGACAGTCAGCTGATGGTCGACTCCAATCTCAAGGGCGTTGCGGTTGATTTGCCGGCGCCATTCGGCATGCCGGCGAGCCAGGGCCGTGACAGTACGTTCCGCATGACCTTGCAGGGCGCTGAGCGGCGTTACTGGTTTGATTACGGTGAGCTGGCCAATTTCACCTTTGCGGCGCCGTCGGATAATTTCAATGATGGACGCGGCGAATTGTTCCTCGGCAATGGCGATGCGGTATTACCCGGCGCCAAGGGGCTGCGCGTTCGCGGGGTGCTCTCAGAACTGGATATCGACCCGTGGAAAAAACTCGCGAACCGTTACGCGGGTAACGATCCGGGCGGCAGTGCCAAGCAACTGCTCAGTGGCGCCGATTTCAAGGTGGGCAAGCTGACCGGCTTTGGTACTCAATTCGACCAGGTCAAACTGCAGCTGGATCGCAAGCCCGTGGCCTGGGGCCTGCAGTTCGACAGCCAGCAAGCCAAGGGCACGGTGAATCTGCCGGATGCCAAGGGCGCGCCCATTGCCGTCAACCTGCAATACGTGAAGCTGCCCGCCGTGGACCCTACCGTGCAGGCTGACGAGAACGCGCCGGACCCGTTGGCCGATGTCGACCCCAAGGAAATTCCTGCGCTGGATATCACCATCGACCAACTGTTCCAGGGCCCGGACCTGGTGGGCGCGTGGTCGCTGAAAATCCGCCCGACCGCCAGGGGCATGGCCTTCAACAACCTGAACCTGGGCCTCAAGGGCATGCAACTCAACGGGGCCGGTGGTTGGGAAGGCGCGCCGGGGGCCAGCAGCAGTTGGTACAAAGGACGACTGGACGGCAAGAATATCGCTGACGTGCTCAAGGGGTGGGGGTTTGCGCCCACGGTGACCAGCGAGGACTTTCATCTGGACGTGGATGGTCGCTGGCCGGGCTCGCCCGCCTGGGTCGGGCCCAAGCGGTTCTCCGGTAGCCTGGACGCAGCGTTCCGTAGAGGCCAGTTTGTGGAAGTGGAGGGTGGCGCCCAGGCGCTGCGGGTGTTCGGCCTGCTTAACTTCAATTCCATTGGCCGCCGTTTGCGCCTGGACTTCTCCGACTTGCTCGGCAAGGGCTTGAGCTATGACCGGGTCAAGGGTTTGCTGGCGGCCAGTGACGGTGTGTTCGTGACCCGTGAGCCCATCACCATGACCGGGCCGTCCACCAACCTGGAACTCAATGGCACCCTGGACCTGGTGGCGGATCGCGTCGATGCCAAGTTGCTGGTGACCCTGCCGGTCACCAACAACCTGCCCATTGCGGCGTTGATCGTCGGCGCGCCGGCCATCGGCGGTGCGTTGTTCCTGATCGACAAGTTGATCGGCGACCGGGTATCGCGCTTCGCCAGTGTGCAGTACACCGTGCAAGGCCCCTGGAAAGACCCGAAAATCACCTTCGACAAGCCATTTGAAAAGCCAAACTGAGAGGCTGTGGAGTAGCATGGTCGCATGCCCTTTACGGAGTGTCGGCCCATGTCCTTTGCGGTAATTCAAATGGTCAGCCAGAGTGATGTGCCGGCTAACCTGGCCCAGGCACGCCGCCTGCTGGAACGCGCGGCCGCGGATGGCGCCAGGCTCGCGGTACTGCCGGAGAACTTTGCCGCCATGGGCCGCCGTGACATGGCCGATATCGGTCGCGCCGAGGCAATGGGTGAAGGTCCGATCCTGCCCTGGTTGAAACAGACCGCCCGCGACCTCACCTTATGGATAGTGGCGGGCACAATACCGTTGCCACCCAGGGATCAACCGGACGCCAAGCCCAACGCCTGCTCGCTGCTGATCGACGACCGCGGTGAAGTCGTCGCTCGTTACGACAAGCTGCACTTGTTCGACGTGGATGTAGCGGACGCCCGAGGTCGCTATCGCGAATCCGACGACTATGCTTTCGGAAGCAATGTGGTCGTGGCGGATACGCCCGTGGGGCGCCTGGGGCTGACGGTGTGTTACGACCTGCGCTTCCCCGAGTTGTACAGCGAGTTGCGTGCGGCGGGGGCTGAATTGATCAGTGCGCCGTCGGCGTTTACGGCGGTAACCGGCGCAGCGCATTGGGATGTGCTGATTCGCGCGCGGGCCATCGAGACCCAGTGTTATCTGCTGGCGGCCGCCCAGGGCGGTGTACACCCGGGGCCACGGGAAACCCATGGGCACGCGGCGATTATCGACCCTTGGGGGCGCGTGCTGGCCCGGCAGGATCAAGGCGAAGCGGTGCTGGTGGCCGCACGCGACAGCAGTGAACAGGCGTCGATACGGGCGCGCATGCCGGTGGTCAACCACCGGCGCTTTTTCTCGCAGGGCGCACAGCGACCTGCTTCAGAACGATGAATTTAAGGCCAAACCTATGAGCGAGTTGTTGTCCTCAGTCAGTGAACATCTCCTGGCACCCGGTGGCGTGACCATCGAAAATCTGCAAACCGTGCTGGGCGATCTGGCCGGGCCAGGCATCGACGCGGCCGACCTGTATTTCCAGGGGCAGATTTCCGAGTCCTGGGCGCTGGAAGACGGCATCGTCAAGGAAGGCAGTTTCAACCTTGACCAGGGTGTAGGGGTTCGCGCGCAATCGGGCGAAAAAACCGGTTTTGCCTACAGCAACGCGATTACCCTGGAGGCCCTGGGCCTGGCGGCGCGTGCGGCGCGTTCGATTTCCCGCGCGGGCCAGAACGGCACGGTGCAGGCGTTCAGTACCCAGGACGTGGCTCAGTTGTACGCGCCGGATAATCCGCTGGAAGTGATCAGCCGCGCGGAAAAGGTCGAGCTGCTCAAGCGTGTTGACGCGGCTACTCGTGCCCTCGACCCGCGTATCCAGCAGGTCACCGTGAGCATGGCCGGTGTGTGGGAGCGCATCCTTGTCGCGTCCACCGACGGCGGGCTGGCGGCGGATGTACGGCCACTGGTGCGTTTCAACGTCAGTGTGATCGTCGAGCAGAACGGTCGCCGCGAACGCGGTGGCCATGGCGGCGGCGGGCGTACCGACTACCGTTATTTCCTCGCTGAAGACCGCGCCATGGGTTACGCCCGTGAAGCGCTGCGCCAGGCACTGGTCAACCTGGAAGCGATTCCTGCGCCGGCCGGTACCTTGCCGGTGGTGCTGGGCTCGGGCTGGTCCGGTGTGTTGCTGCACGAAGCCGTAGGGCATGGGCTGGAAGGCGACTTCAACCGCAAGGGCAGTTCGGCCTATAGCGGGCGCATGGGCGAGATGGTCGCATCCAAGCTGTGCACCATTGTCGATGACGGCACCCTGGCCGGTCGCCGGGGTTCGTTAAGTGTGGATGACGAGGGCACGCCGACGGAGTGCACCACCCTGATCGAAAACGGCGTGCTCAAGGGCTACATGCAGGACAAGCTCAACGCCCGGCTGATGGGCGTGGCGCGCACCGGCAACGGTCGCCGCGAATCCTATGCCCACCTGCCGATGCCACGCATGACCAACACCTACATGCTCGGGGGTGAAAGCGATCCGGCAGAAATCATTGCCTCGGTGAAGCGCGGCATCTACTGCGCCAACCTCGGTGGCGGGCAGGTGGATATCACCAGCGGCAAGTTCGTGTTCTCCACCAGCGAGGCGTACTTGATCGAAGACGGCAAGATTACCGCACCGGTCAAGGGCGCTACATTGATCGGTAATGGGCCGGAGGCCATGAGCAAGGTGTCGATGGTGGGTAACGACCTGTCGCTGGACAGCGGCGTGGGCACGTGCGGGAAGGATGGGCAGTCGGTGCCGGTGGGCGTGGGCCAGCCAACCTTGAAAATCGATGCGATCACCGTGGGTGGCACGGGGTCGTAAGCCGTGGAGCTTCGGGTGGCGAAGGTCGCCACCCGGGGAAGAGGATCAGCGCAGACCGCGTTGAGTCTCGTCCAGCTCACGGATGTATTTGAAGATTTTACGGCTGGTGGCAGGCGCCTTGTTATGCGCCTGTTCGTGTTGGGCCTGACGGATCAGGGAGCGCAATTGCTGGCGGTCCGCTTCCGGATAGTCCAATACGAATTTTTCCAGCACGGCGTCATCGCCCGAGATCAGGCGGTCACGCCAGCGTTCCAGGTTATGGAAGCGTTCGTTGTACTGGCGAGTGGAGGCATCGGTTTGATCGAGCAAGGCCAGAATGGCGTCAGTGTCCTGATCGCGCATCAGCTTGCCGATAAACATGATGTGCCGTTTGCGCGCGATATTCGCGGTGTGCTTAGGCGCATCGGCCAAGGCCCGACGCATTTCGTCGGTCAGTGGCAGTTTGGCAATCAAGTCTTTCTTGAGCGTTGTAAGGCGCTCGCCAAGGTCAACCAGAGCATGCAGCTCGCGTTTGACCTGGGTTTTGCTTTTCTCCCCATCGAGGGAGTCGTCGTAAGAATCAACCATGGTGGCAGTCCGCAAAGAAACGCCGCCATGATAACCAGTCGGGGGCCGCTTGTCCGGCCCGGTCGCTCGACGGCCTTAACCGAGAGCAGAATTTGAGTGGAGAACACCATGAGTGCAGCCCAAAGCGTCGGTCCGCAAGCGTTACCGGCACTGCAGGAACAAGTCGAGCAGATCCTTGCCGAGGCCAAGCGCCAGGGGGCCAGCGCCTGTGAAGTAGCGGTGTCGCTGGAGCAGGGGCTGTCGACGTCGGTACGTCAGCGGGAAGTGGAAACCGTCGAATTCAACCGCGACCAGGGGTTCGGCATTACCTTGTACGTGGGCCAGCGCAAGGGCTCGGCCAGCACGTCGGCCAGCGGCCCGGAGGCGATTCGCGAGACCGTCGCCGCTGCGTTGGCAATCGCCAAGCACACCTCCGAGGATGAAAGCTCGGGCTTGGCCGACAAAGCGTTGATGGCCAAGGACTTGCAGGATTTCGATCTGTTCCACGCCTGGGACATCACGCCCGAGCAAGCCATCGAGCAGGCGCTGACCTGCGAAGCGGCAGCGTTCGACGCCGATGCTCGCATCAAGAACGCCGACGGCACCACGCTGAGCACCCATCAGGGTTGCCGTGTGTACGGCAACAGCCATGGTTTTATCGGGGGTTATGCGTCCACCCGTCACAGCCTGAGCTGCGTGATGATCGCTGAAGCCAATGGCCAGATGCAGCGGGATTACTGGTACGACGTGAATCGTCAGGGTGAGTTGCTGGCAGATCCGGTAAGCATTGGCCAGCGCGCTGCGCAGCGTGCAGCCAGTCGCCTGGGCGCCCGCCCGGTACCCACGTGCGAGGTGCCGGTGCTGTTTTCCGCCGAATTGGCCGGTGGCCTGTTCGGCAGTTTCCTCGGGGCGATTTCCGGCGGCAACCTCTATCGCAAGTCTTCGTTCCTGGAAGGCGCGATCGGCCAGCAGCTGTTCCCTGAATGGCTGACCATCGATGAGCGTCCGCACCTCATGCGCGCCATGGGCAGCGCCTCGTTCGACGGCGATGGCCTGGCCACTTACGCCAAGCCGTTCGTCGAGAAAGGCGAGTTGGTGTCTTATGTATTGGGCACCTACGCGGGCCGCAAGCTTGGCCTGCCCAGCACCGCCAACTCCGGCGGCGTCCATAACCTGTTCGTGACCCATGGCGATGAAGACCAGGCGGCCCTGTTGCGTCGCATGGGCCGCGGCCTGCTGGTGACCGAATTGATGGGCCACGGCCTGAACATGGTGACGGGTGACTATTCCCGTGGCGCGGCGGGATTCTGGGTGGAAAACGGCGAGATTCAGTTCGCCGTCCAGGAAGTGACCATCGCCGGCAACATGCGCGATATGTTCAAGCAGATCGTTGCCGTGGGTAACGATCTGGAGCTGCGCAGCAATATCCGCACCGGCTCCGTGTTGATTGAACGGATGACTGTCGCCGGCAGCTGACCTGCGACGCTTCACCAAAAAGGCGCGCCATCTCGATGATGGCGCGCCTTTTTTTGTGGCTCTGTGAGGCAGGATCGACCCACTGTTCTTGTTTTGATTCTCAATATCATTTAATAATGAATATCATTACTGGATGAGTGTGGATCATGAGTTCTGTCTTGCGTGAGGACCCGTACCTGGAAAGTTGGCGCTGGATGAGTCGGCAGATCCGCTGCGGGCTCGACCCCAATGAACCTCGCCTGATCGAACATTACCTCAATGAGGGGCGGTACCTGGCGTGTTGCACCGCAACGCACCCGTGGACAATCGCCGAAACCTCATTTCGCCTGCTCATCGACACCGCCAACGATGTCGCGCTGCCGTGGCATTGGCGCGCCCTGTGTCTGGACCAGGCCTGGCGCCCGCTGGGTGACCTGGAAAAACTCTCCCACTGCGCCTGCCGGCTCAAGCGCTGGCAGGCGTTTGCCTGGCAGTTGGCGACCTGCCAATTGCTGCCATCCCTCTCTTTCTCCGACCTGGTGCAAGGATCAAATGATGAGTAACACCCGTATCGAACGCGACAGCATGGGCGAACTGCAAGTCCCCGCCGAAGCCCTGTACGGCGCGCAAACCCAGCGCGCGGTGAACAACTTTCCGATCAGCCATCAGCGCATGCCGGCGCAATTCGTTCGCGCGCTGATCCTGGCCAAAGCCGCCGCAGCCAGGGCCAACGTCGACCTCAAGCAAATCAGCGAAGGGCAGGGCAAGGCCATTGTCGATGCCGCCCAGGGTCTGTTGGAAGGCGACTACATGCAGCACTTCCCGGTGGATATTTTCCAGACCGGCTCCGGTACCAGTTCCAACATGAACGCCAACGAAGTGATTGCAACCCTGGCCAGTCGCTTGCTGGGCGAGGTGGTAAACCCCAACGACCACGTCAACTGCGGGCAAAGCAGTAACGACATCATTCCTACCACCATTCATGTCAGCGCCGCGCTGGTGCTGCACGAGCAGACGCTGCCGGCCTTGCTGCACCTGGTGCAGGTGATCGAGCAAAAAGCCGAAGCGGTTCACCCGTTCATCAAGACCGGGCGCACCCACTTGATGGATGCCATGCCTGTGCGCATGAGCCAGGTGCTCAATGGTTGGGCGCAGCAACTCAAGGCCAATATCGGCCACTTGCAGGACCTGTTGCCGGCACTGCAGGCGCTGGCCCAGGGTGGCACGGCCGTAGGCACCGGCATCAACGCCCACCCTGAGTTTGCCGCACGCTTCAGCGGGCACCTGAGCCACCTGACCCAGGTGAAGTTCACGCCGGGCAAGAACCTGTTTGCGTTGATTGGCTCCCAGGACACCGCCGTCGCCGTCTCCGGCCAGTTGAAAGCCACTGCGGTGTCGCTGATGAAGATCGCCAATGACCTGCGCTGGATGAACTCCGGTCCACTGGCAGGCCTGGGCGAAATCGAACTGGAGGCGCTGCAGCCGGGTTCTTCGATTATGCCGGGCAAGGTCAATCCGGTAATCCCCGAGGCCACGGCCATGGTGGCCGCGCAAGTCATCGGCAACGATACGGTGATTACCGTGGCCGGCCAATCGGGCAACTTCGAACTGAACGTGATGCTGCCGATCATCGCCCAGAACCTGCTCAGCAGCCTGGAGCTGCTGGCCAACGCCAGCCGTTTGCTGGCAGACAAGGCCATCGCAAGCTTCAAGGTCAACGAAGCGAAGCTCAAGGAAGCATTGTCGCGCAACCCGATTCTAGTCACCGCCCTCAATCCGATCATTGGTTACCAAAAGGCCGCCGAAATCGCCAAGCAGGCTTATCAGCAGGGCCGTCCGGTGATCGATGTCGCCCTCGAACACACCGACTTGCCGCGCAGCCAACTGGAAGTCCTGCTGGACCCGGAAAAGCTCACGGCTGGCGGCGTGTGATCATCGACCCCGCTTTGGAGGTTCACCATGGAGCACTGGAAACGCACGATCGAACGGGCCAATCGCTGCTTTATGGCAGGCGAGCTGGTTGACGCCCGTGAGGCCTACCTGCAAGCCCTGGCCCTGGCCCAAGTGTTGTTCGAACGCTGGGCGGATGCCGACGAAGCGGTGGCGGCTTGCGTTATCTCCCACCACAACCTGGCAGACCTGCACCTGCGTCTCAACCAGCCTGAGGAAAGCGCGGAATACCTCTGCGCCATTCACCAACGGCTGCTGCAGACCATGCAGGACCCACGGCTCAGTCCGCAGTTGCGTGAGGCAGCGCTGCGCCAGAGCAGCAAAACCTATGTCGAACTGTTGAATTTCATCAGCGATCACGGCGAATACCCGCGCACCCATCGTTTGCTGGGCGGTGCTGCGACGCAACCGACCCCCTCTCAATATGGAGCACATTGATATGACCTACACCCTGCCGGCCCTGCCTTATGCCTTTGACGCCCTCGAACCCCATATCGATGCGCAAACCATGGAAATTCACTACACCAAGCACCACCAGACGTACATCAATAATCTCAATGCTGCGGTCGAGGGCACTGAGTTTGCGGGCTGGCCGGTGGAGAAGCTGGTGTCCAGCGTTGAAAAACTCCCGGAGAAACTGCGCACTGCCGTGGTCAACCAGGGAGGCGGCCATGCCAACCACTCGCTGTTCTGGGCGGTCATGTCGCCGACGGGTGGCGGAAAACCCGAGGGTGTTCTGGGCCGGGCCATCGACGAGCAGTTGGGGGGCTTCGACAGCTTCAAAGAGGCTTTTACCAAGGCGGCGTTGACCCGCTTCGGCAGCGGCTGGGCTTGGTTGAGTGTGACCCCGCAAAAGACCCTGGTGGTGGAAAGCAGCGGTAACCAGGATAGCCCGTTGATGAGCGGCAATACGCCGATCCTCGGCCTGGACGTCTGGGAACACGCCTACTACCTGCTGTATCAAAACCGACGACCGGAGTACATCAATGCATTCTATAGCGTCATCAACTGGCCCGAGGTTGCCGCACGCTATCAGGCTGCATTGGCCTGATATTCACTCCATCACAAGATCTAAGGCCGACCATGGGCACTGAAACACTGGCGATCAGCAGCGTGCGATTATTTCGCTACGCGTTTGGCTCCCTGCTTCTATTAGTCGGTACGGCATTGCTGGTGGCTCATGGCCTGGCTTGGCTCGACCTGGAGCCGCGCATCTTGCGAGCGCTTCAGGGCGGGGGCATCTGTGCGCTCGGTACTGCGCTGGGCGCGGTTCCGGTGCTGGTGATTCGCCGTATGCCGGCGGCGTTGAGCGACACCCTGCTGGGTTTTGGTGCGGGGGTCATGCTGGCGGCGACCGCCTTTTCGCTGGTGGTGCCGGGTATTGCCGCCGCAGAAAACCTGGGGCTCACGCCCTGGGGGGCGGGAGGCTTGATCAGCTTCGGCATCATGCTGGGTGCGTTCGGGCTGTATCTTGTCGACCGCAAGGTCTCGGGCGCCAGCCCGGAAATGCTGGTGGGCACGCCGGATAAGCCGGTGATCCCGCCGCGTATCTGGCTCTTTGTGTTCGCCATCATTGCCCACAACATCCCGGAAGGCATGGCCGTGGGTGTTTCTGCCGGCGGCGGCATGGCGGATGCCGACAGCCTCGCCATGGGCATTGCCCTGCAGGACGTACCGGAAGGCCTGGTGATTGCGCTGGTATTGGCAGGGGCGGGGATGTCGCGGATCAAGGCGTTTCTGATTGGCGCCGCGTCGGGATTGGTCGAGCCCGTCTTTGCCGTGTTATGCGCGTGGTTGGTGAGCCTTGCCGAAGTGCTGCTGCCCTTGGGCCTGGCACTCGCTGCAGGGGCGATGCTGCTGGTGGTGACCCATGAGGTCATCCCTGAGTCACGCCGCAACGGTCACGACAAGCTCGCCAGTCTGGGATTGTGCATCGGGTTTTGCTTGATGATGGTGATGGATACGGCGTTGGGATAGCAGGAGCGAGCCAGTTCGCTCCCGCAAGAGGAAGGCGTTATTCGCCCTCGTCGAAGTAGTTGTTGATCAGCTTGACTAACGCGTCCATCGCTTCCTGCTCTTGTTCACCCTCGGTTTCCAGATGGATTTTAGTGCCCTTGCCTGCGGCGAGCATCATCATTGCCATGATGCTCTTGCCGTCGACCATCGATTCAGGGTCACGCCCGGCGCGGATCTGGCAGGGGAACCGCCCGGCGACACCGACAAACTTGGCTGATGCGCGGGCGTGCAAGCCCAGCTTGTTGATGATTTCAATTTCCCGAGCCGGCATCGCAGTGGTGTTCCTTTCAGCTAAGGTCGCGGTGGCGAACCTGGACGTTCTTGAGGGTTTGTTGCAGCACCTGGCCCAGTCGCTCCGTCAGGTAGACGGAACGGTGGTGGCCGCCGGTGCAGCCGATGGCAATGGTGACATAGGCGCGGTTGCTGGCAGCAAAGCGCGGCAACCATTTGAGCAGGTAGGTGGAGATGTCCTGAAACATATCTTCCACATCCGGTTGTGCCGCCAGGTAGTCGATCACGGGTTGGTCAAGCCCGGACTGATCGCGCAACTCCGGTTTCCAATAGGGATTGGGCAGGCAGCGCACATCGAACACCAAGTCGGCATCCACCGGCATGCCGCGCTTGAAGCCAAACGACTCGACCAGGAACGCCGTGCCAGGCTCCGGCTGGTTCAGCAATCGCAACTTGATCGCATCGCGCAGTTGGTAAAGGTTCAGGTTGGTGGTGTTGATCTTGAGGTCGGCCAGATCGATGATCGGCCCCAGCAGTTTGGTTTCGTCCTCGATGGCTTCGGCCAGGGAACGGTTGGCGCTGCTGAGCGGGTGACGTCGACGGGTTTCGGAGAACCGCTTGAGCAGGGTTTCCTCGTCGGCGTCCAGGTACAGCACGTCGCAATGAATATGCTTGGCGCGCACCTCCTCAAGCAGTTCGGGGAACCGTGAGAGGTGGCTGGGCAGGTTGCGGGCGTCGATCGACACAGCGACCAGCGGTTGCGCCAGTTCGGTGTGGATCAGGGCGCGCTCCGCCAATTCCGGCAGCAAGCCGGCGGGCAGGTTGTCGATGCAATAGAAGCCGCTGTCTTCAAGAACGTTAAGCGCAGTGCTCTTACCCGAGCCGGAACGGCCGCTGACGATGATCAAGCGCATGATTACTGCCCGTTTTGCTCATCCAGGACGACCTGATACAGCGCCTCGTTACTGCCGGCGCTGCGCAATTTATCGCGCACTTCCTTGCGGTCGAGCATGCTGGCGATCTGCCGGAGCAGTTCCAGGTGGGCATCGGTGGCGGCTTCCGGGACCAGCAAGACGAACAGCAGGTCAACCGGGGCACCGTCGATGGCGTCGAAATCGATAGGGTGATCCAGGTGCAGCAGAGCGCTGACCGGTGTTTCGCAGCCTTTTAGGCGGCAGTGGGGGATGGCGATGCCGTTACCAAAACCGGTGGAGCCGAGTTTTTCACGTGCAATCAATGCCTCATATACAGCTTGCGTATCCAGCTCGGGCACTTCACGCCCAATCAGATTAGCAATTTGTTCAAGGGCGCGCTTTTTACTGCCGCCCGGCACGTTCACGAGGGAACGGCCGGGGGTCAGGATGGTTTCAAGTCGGATCATGGGGGGAGGGTTAACGACCTGTACCTTGCATCAGGTGCAGATTCTTTTCCTTATGCTTTATGAGTTGGCGGTCGAGCTTGTCGTAGAGCGAGTCAATCGCCGCGTACATATCTTCATGTTCCGCATTGGCGACGAGTTTGGCATTCGGTACGTGCAGGGTGGCCTCGATTTTCTGTTTGAGCTTGTCGACCTCCATGATGACCTGCACGTTGGTGATCTTGTCAAAGTGCCCCGCAAGCTTGTTCAGCTTGCTCTCGGTGTATTCACGCAGGGGCTTGGTGACTTCCAGTTGGTGTCCACTGATGTTGACTTGCATACAGCTTCTCCTTCGTTGCCAGTGCATAAAGCGGCAGGCGAAAAGCGCCTGCCACTGGAACGCTATGCCCCGCCCGTCACATCAAACGCTTACGCTCGCTGGAAGGCGCGATCCCGAGGGACTCGCGGTACTTGGCGACGGTTCGACGGGCGACCTGAATGCCTTGTGCCTCCAGTAAACCAGCGATCTTGCTGTCACTCAACGGCTTTTTCTGATTTTCCGCGGCAACCAGTTTTTTGATGATCGCGCGGATCGCCGTGGACGAGCATTCGCCGCCTTCGGAGGTGCTTACGTGGCTGGAGAAAAAGTATTTCAGCTCATATATGCCCCGCGGGGTATGCATGAATTTCTGCGTGGTCACCCGTGAAATCGTCGATTCATGCATGCCGACCGCCTCGGCGATGTCATGCAGCACCAGCGGTTTCATGGCTTCGTCACCATATTCCAGGAAGCCGCGCTGGTGCTCGACGATCTGGGTGGCGACTTTCATCAGGGTTTCGTTGCGGCTTTGCAGGCTCTTGATGAACCAGCGCGCTTCCTGCAGCTGGTTGCGCATGAAGGTGTTGTCGGCGCTGGTATCGGCGCGGCGCACGAAACCGGCGTATTGCGGGTTGACCCGCAGGCGTGGCACCGACTCCTGGTTCAACTCGACCAGCCAGCGCTCGTTGTCCTTGCGCACGATCACGTCAGGCACGACATATTCGGCTTCGCTGGACTCGATCTGCGAGCCCGGGCGCGGGTTGAGGCTCTGCACCAGCTCGATGACCTGGCGTAGCTCGTCTTCCTTGAGCTTCATGCGACGCATCAGCTGGCTGTAGTCGCGGCTACCCAGCAGGTCGATGTAGTCGCTGACCAGGCGCTTGGCTTCAGCCAGCCAGGGGGTCTTGGCCGGCAGTTGGCGCAGTTGCAGCAACAGGCACTCGCTGAGCGTACGGGCGCCAATCCCGGCGGGCTCGAATTGCTGGATGCGGTGCAGGACGGCTTCGATCTCGTCCAGCTCGATATCCAGCTCCGGGTCGAACGCCTCAAGAATTTCTTCCAGCGTCTCGTCCAGATAGCCCTGGTTGTTGATGCAATCGATCAGGGTGACGGCGATCAGGCGATCGGTGTCGGACATCGGCGCCAGGTTCAGTTGCCACAACAGGTGACTCTGCAGGCTTTCGCCCACGGACGTACGGGTGGTGAAGTCCCATTCGTCATCATCATTGCTGGGCAGGCTGCTGGCGCTGGTCTGGTACACGTCTTCCCAGGCGGTATCCACGGGAAGCTCGTTGGGAATGCGTTCGTTCCATTCGCCGTCCTCGAGGTTATCCACCGTAGGGGCGGTTTCCTGATAGGACGGTTCCTGCACGTCGGGATTGGGCTTTTGCTCGATGTTGTCGGCCAAAGGGTCTGTGTTGTCGAAGTCGTCGCCTTCTTCCTGGCGTTCGAGCATCGGATTGGACTCCAGGGCCTCCTGGATTTCCTGTTGCAGGTCCAGGGTCGACAATTGGAGCAGGCGGATGGCCTGTTGCAGCTGCGGTGTCATCGTCAGCTGCTGGCCCATTCTCAGGACTAGCGATGGTTTCATGGCAGGGGCTTAACACCTTATTCGCCGGCGCAATGCGCCATCCACGACAGGGCGCGTGAGCGCCAAACATAAGCAAATTATATGCCTGAAATCAGGGCCTTTGCCTAGAGCGCGGTAACAATAAAAAAACCGAGGTTTTCATTGACTCGCTCGCACTCTTGCCAATGGCCCGATATCACTGTGTCTACAGGCGGAACTCGTGACCGAGGTAAACTTCTTTCACCAGCTCGTTGGCCAGGATCGTCGCGGAATCACCTTCGGCGATCAGTTGCCCATCGTTGACGATGTAAGCGGTTTCGCAGATATCCAGGGTTTCACGCACGTTGTGGTCGGTGATCAACACACCAATGCCCTTGGCCTTGAGGTGATGGATGATCTGCTTGATATCGCCCACCGAAATCGGGTCGACACCGGCAAACGGTTCGTCCAGCAGGATGAATTTCGGCGCGGTTGCCAGGGCGCGGGCGATCTCCACACGACGACGCTCACCCCCGGACAGGCTCATGCCGAGGTTGTCGCGGATGTGGTTGATGTGGAATTCCTGCAGCAGGCTTTCCAGCTCCTGGCGGCGGCCATCGCGGTCGAGTTCCTTGCGGGTCTCGAGGATCGCCATGATGTTGTCGGCCACCGACAGTTTGCGGAAGATCGACGCCTCCTGGGGAAGATAGCCGATACCTGCGCGGGCACGGCCGTGCATTGGCTGGTGGCTGACGTCCAGGTCGTCGATCAATACGCGTCCCTGGTCCGCCTGGACCAGCCCGACGATCATATAGAAGCAGGTAGTCTTGCCGGCGCCGTTGGGGCCGAGCAAGCCGACGATCTGGCCGCTGTCGATCGACAGGCTCACATCGCGTACCACCTGACGGCTTTTATAGGCCTTGGCCAGATGCTGGGCTTTCAGGGTTGCCATTACTCGGCCTTCTTCTTCGGCTGGATGACCATGTCGATCCGTGGGCGAGGTGTGCTGAGCTTGTTGCCATTGGCGCGACCGGCCTGGGCGACCTGGGTCTTGGTGTTGTAGACGATTTTCTCGCCTTCGGTCGAGTTGCCGTCGGCACTGAGTACCTTGGCCTGGTCAATCAATACGATGCGATTTTGCTGGGCATGGTATTGAATGGTCTTGCCGTAGCCCTTCATCGGGCCTGGGTCTTCTGCCTTTTGCTGCTGCTCGAAGTAAGCCAGGTTGCCCACCGAGGTCACGACATCGATATCGCCGGCCTGGGTACGCGTCAGGGTCACCGTGTTACCGGTGATCTTCATCGAGCCCTGGGTGATGATGACGCCACCGGTGTAGGTCGCGACGCCTTGTTTGTCATCCAGCTGCGCATCGTCAGCCGAGATGTGGATCGGTTGCTGGCTATCGTTCGGCAGAGCCCAGGCGCTCACGCTTCCCAGTGCTGCGCCCAGACCGAGCAAAATAGGGAGGGTTTTAACGAGCCTCATACTGTCCTCTTACGTTCGATAGCAGGTGTATCCTGCTTTCTTTCAAATACGCTTTCATTCCCTTGCCAGTCGATACACCGCCAGCGCCGTCGATTCTAACGTCTTGCTCGGTCTGCGCATATTGCTGTTGTGGGAATACCGTCATGCGACTGCTGGTAATGATGGTGTCACGCTTCTGCGCGTCTGTACGTGCGACGCGTACCGAGTCGATCAGTTCGATCTGGGTGCCGTCCGGATTGACCTCGCCACGCAGGCTGGTGACATGCCACGGCAGTTCGGTGCCACGGTAGAGGTTCAGGTCCGGATTGGTCAGCAGGCTGACTTCCGAGGCCTTCAAGCGCTCGACCTTGTCGGAGGCCAGCACGTACTGCACCTTGCCATCGGGCAGGAACTGCACGGTGTGGGTGTTGGTGGCGAAGTTATCGATGATGCTTTCATCAACCTGCACGACAGGTTTGTCGAGAAAGCGCTCCGGGCTGATATTCCAGTAGCCCACCGCGAGGAACAGCGCGGCGATGACCCCGAATAACAGAAAGTTGCGAATCTTTTTGCTCAGCATATAAGGCTCTATAAGTAGGCGGCGTGGGCCGCTTCAAGACTGCCCTGGGCACGCAGGATCAATTCGCAGAACTCGCGGGCGGCACCCTCGCCGCCACGGGCGGTGGTAATGCCATGGGCGTGTTCACGCACAAACGCTGCGGCATTGGCGACGGCCATGCCCAGGCCTACCCGGCGGATCACCGGCAGGTCAGGCAGGTCGTCACCCAGATAGGCGACCTGTTCATAGCTTAGGTTGAGTTGGCCAAGAAGCTCGTCCAGCACCACCAGTTTATCCTCGCGGCCCTGATACAGGTGAGCAATCCCCAGGTTTTGTGCGCGGCGTTCCACAACGGGGGTCTTTCGACCACTGATAATCGCGGTTTGCACGCCGGCGGCCATCAACATCTTGATGCCCTGGCCGTCGAGTGTATTGAAAGTCTTGAATTCGCTGCCGTCTTCGAGGAAGTACAGGCGGCCATCGGTCAGCACGCCATCGACGTCGAATATCGCCAACTTGATGTGTTTACCGCGTTGCAACAGGTCGCTGGTCATTTACATCACTCCTGCACGCAACAAGTCGTGCATGTTCAGGGCGCCGATCGGGCGGTCATTGTCATCGACCACCACCAGCGCGCCGATCTTGTGGTCTTCCATGATCTTCAGGGCTTCGGCCGCCAGCATCTCGGGGCGGGCGGTCTTGCCGTGGGGCGTCATCACGGCATCGATGGTCGCGGTGTGGATGTCGATGGTGCGGTCCAGGGTACGACGCAAATCGCCGTCGGTGAACACGCCGGCCAGTCGCCCGTCGGCTTCCAGGATCACGGTCATGCCCAGGCCCTTGCGGGTCATTTCCATCAGCGCATCCTTGAGCAGGGTGCCGCGTTGTACGTGGGGCAATTCATCGCCCGCATGCATGACGTTTTCCACTTTCAGCAGCAAGCGACGGCCCAGGGCGCCGCCGGGGTGGGAAAAAGCAAAATCTTCAGCCGTGAATCCGCGGGCTTCCAGCAAGGCCACCGCCAGGGCGTCGCCCATGACCAGCGCGGCGGTCGTGGAGGAGGTGGGCGCCAGGTTCAGTGGGCAGGCTTCATGGGCGACATGAACGTTCAGGTTCACTTCGGCGGCCTTGGCCAGCGTCGAGTCCGGGTTGCCGGTGACGCTGATCAGCGTGATGCCCAGGCGCTTGATCAGCGGCAGCAGGGTCACGATTTCGTTGGTGGTGCCCGAGTTGGACAGTGCCAGAATCACGTCATCCCGGGTGATCATGCCCATGTCGCCGTGGCTGGCCTCGGCCGGGTGCACGAAGAACGCCGTGGTGCCGGTGCTTGCCAGCGTCGCGGCGATCTTGTTGCCGATGTGGCCGGATTTGCCCATGCCAACCACGACAACGCGGCCTTTGCTGGCCAGAATCATCTCGCAGGCGCGTACGAAATCTGCGTCGATGTGGGCCAGCAAACCTTCTACGGCTTCCAGCTCGAGGCGGATGGTGCGTTGTGCGGATTGAATAAGGTCGCTGGATTGGCTCATGTCTGAAATCGTATAGCCTGACGAAAAGTCGGCGATTATAGCGGTAATGATCAATTCCCTCACGCAAGTTCGTCAGGCTTTATTCCGAAGGTCTCCCGGATTCGTCTCAATATCACAACCCGCTACGTTTTTTTCGCTGTCCTGAATCTGAACAAGCACTGTTCCGGCCTTGGGGGCGCTGTACCAGCAGTGATATAGTTCGCGGCCAGTTCGGTCCGCCCAACCCATGGCGCAAACATTTGCGCATCCGCGGTAAACGAAAGTCGCATACATGGTGTCTGAGTGAAAGGCTGCATCCCAAGGAGATTAGATGAGTGCCGATAACGCCTACGCGGTCGAGCTGAAGGGCCTTTCCTTCAAGCGCGGTACGCGCAGCATCTTCAATAACGTCGATATTCGCATTCCTCGCGGAAAAGTCACGGGCATCATGGGGCCTTCCGGTTGCGGCAAGACCACCTTGCTGCGTCTGATGGGCATGCAATTGCGCCCCAGTGCCGGCGAAGTGTGGGTCAACGGCCAGAACCTGCCGACCCTGTCGCGCAGCGATCTGTTCGATGCGCGCAAGCACATGGGGGTCCTGTTCCAGAGCGGCGCGCTGTTTACCGATCTCGATGTGTTCGAAAACGTTGCGTTCCCGCTGCGGGTGCACACCCAGCTGTCCGATGAGATGATTCGTGACATTGTGCTGCTCAAACTGCAGGCGGTAGGACTTCGCGGGGCCATCGACCTGATGCCTGACGAATTGTCCGGCGGCATGAAGCGCCGCGTCGCCCTGGCGCGAGCCATCGCACTGGACCCGCAGATCCTCATGTATGACGAGCCTTTCGTGGGCCAGGACCCGATCGCCATGGGCGTGCTGGTGCGCCTGATCCGCCTGCTCAACGACGCATTGGGGATCACCAGCATCGTGGTGTCCCACGACCTGGCCGAAACCGCGAGCATCGCCGACTACCTCTATGTCGTGGGGGATGGCCAGGTGCTGGGGCAGGGCACGCCGGAGGAGCTGATGAACGCCGATAACCCGCGCATTCGTCAATTCATGACCGGCGATCCCGATGGCCCGGTGCCTTTTCACTTTCCGGCAGCGGACTACCGCGCAGATCTCCTGGGGAAGCGCTGATGCGCAAAACATCTATTATCGAGAAGGTTCGCCTTTTCGGTCGCTCGGGCATCGACATCGTCGAAGTCCTCGGGCGTTCGACTATTTTTCTGTTCCACGCCCTGCTCGGTCGCGGCGGTATCGGTGGCGGCTTTGGCTTGCTGCTCAAGCAACTGCATGCGGTTGGCGTGATGTCCCTGGTGATCATCGTGGTCTCCGGGGTGTTCATCGGCATGGTGCTGGCGCTGCAAGGCTTCAACATTCTGTCCAGCTACGGTTCCGAGCAGGCGGTAGGGCAGATGGTCGCCCTGACGCTGTTGCGTGAACTGGGGCCGGTGGTCACCGCGTTGTTGTTCGCCGGGCGTGCCGGTTCGGCGCTGACCGCCGAAATCGGCAACATGAAGTCCACCGAGCAGCTGTCCAGCCTGGAAATGATCGGCGTGGACCCGCTCAAGTACATTGTTGCCCCGCGCCTGTGGGCCGGCTTCATTTCCCTGCCGTTGCTGGCGATGATCTTCAGCGTGGTCGGAATCTGGGGCGGTTCGTGGGTGGCGGTGGACTGGTTGGGCGTCTATGACGGTTCCTACTGGGCCAACATGCAAAACAGCGTGACCTTCACGGGCGACGTGCTCAACGGCATCATAAAGAGCATCGTCTTCGCCTTTGTAGTGACCTGGATCGCCGTATTCCAAGGCTATGACTGTGAACCCACTTCAGAAGGGATCAGTCGCGCCACCACCAAGACCGTTGTGTACGCCTCGCTGGCGGTACTGGGCCTTGACTTCATTTTGACTGCCTTGATGTTTGGAGATTTCTGATGCAAAACCGCACTGTGGAAATCGGTGTCGGCCTTTTCTTGCTGGCTGGCATCCTGGCTTTACTGTTGCTGGCCCTGCGGGTCAGTGGCCTGTCGGCCAGCCCCACCGCCGACACTTATAAACTTTACGCGTACTTCGACAATATCGCCGGTTTGACGGTCAGAGCTAAAGTGACCATGGCTGGCGTAACCGTCGGCAAGGTCACGGCAATCGATCTGGATCGCGACAGCTTCACCGGGCGAGTGACGATGCAAGTGGACAAGAAGGTGGACAATCTGCCGACGGACTCCACCGCATCCATCCTCACTGCGGGTCTGCTGGGCGAGAAGTACATCGGTCTCAGCGTTGGCGGGGAAACAGCCCTGCTCAAGGATGGTTCGACAATCCACGACACACAGTCGTCGTTGGTACTTGAAGACTTGATCGGTAAATTCCTGCTCAACACGGTCAATAAAGACGCCAAATGAGGAATCTGTTCATGATCTCTACCTTGCGACGCGGCCTTCTGGTGCTGCTTGCAGCGCTGCCGTTGATGGCCAACGCAGCCGGTTCCGCCCACGAACTGGTGCAGGACACCACCAACAAAATGCTGGCTGACCTGTCGGCCAACAAGGAAAAGTACAAACAGGACCCGAGCCTGTTTTACAACGCGCTCAACAGCATTGTCGGTCCGGTGGTCGATGCCGAAGGCATCTCCCGCAGCATCATGACCGTCAAGTATTCGCGCAAGGCCACGCCTGCGCAGATGCAGCGTTTCCAGGAAAACTTCAAGCGCGGGCTGTTCCAGTTCTACGGCAACGCCTTGCTTGAATACAACAACCAGGGCATTACCGTGGCTCCGGCCGGGGATGAGTCGGGTGACCGCACCAGCGTCAACATGAGCGTCAAGGGCAACAATGGTGCCGTGTACCCTGTGCAGTACACCCTGGAGAAGGTCAAGGGCGAGTGGAAGCTGCGCAACGTGATCATCAACGGCATCAATATCGGCAAGCTGTTCCGTGATCAGTTCGCCGACGCGATGCAGCGCAATGGCAACGACCTGGACAAGACCATCGATGGTTGGGCCGGTGAAGTGGCCAAGGCCAAGGAAACTTCCGATAAGGAAGCCGGGAAGCCAGCGCAATGACCGAGTCGGCTGTTCGTATCGGCGACGCCGGCGAGCTGTTGCTCAGCGGCGTGCTCGATTACCGCACCGGGCCTGACCTGCGCAAGCAGGGCCAGGCTCTGATCAAGGCCAGCAGCGCGTCTGCCCTGGTGGTCGATTGCTCGGCGGTGACCAAGTCCAGCAGCGTCGGTCTGTCGCTGCTGCTGTGCTTTATGCGTGATGCCGAAGCGGCAAAAAAGCCACTCAGCATCCGTGCATTGCCTGAAGACATGCGCGAGATTGCCGAGGTTTCCGGCCTGACCGAGCTGTTGGCACACCCTTAATACACATTTATCAAAAAAGCCCCCCGTCAGAGTCCTGCTATGCGGGGTTCGCAGGCGCGGGGCTTTTTTGTATGATGTGCGACCCGTGCGCACTGGGCGCCGATAGAGGTTGAGCATGCAGGCCCTAGAAGTTAAGAGCTTCCTTGAAGGAAAGCTGCCGGAAACGACTGTAGAAGTTGAAGGCGAAGGCTGCAATTTCCAGCTGAACGTGATTAGCGATGAACTGGCGGCATTGAGCCCGGTCAAGCGTCAGCAGCAGATCTATGCCCATTTGAACCCATGGATCACCGATGGCAGCATCCATGCGGTCACTATGAAATTTTTCAGCCGCGCGGCCTGGGCCGAGCGCACCTGAGCCCCCAAGGCGTCGAGATTCTTATGGATAAATTGATTATTACCGGTGGTGCCCGCCTCGATGGCGAAATCCGCATTTCCGGTGCGAAAAACTCTGCCTTGCCGATCCTGGCGGCGACCCTGCTGTGCGACGGCCCTGTGACTGTGGCCAACCTGCCGCACCTGCACGACATCACCACCATGATCGAGCTGTTCGGTCGCATGGGTATCGAGCCTGTGATCGACGAGAAATTGTCCGTCGAAATCGACCCTCGCACCATCAAGACCCTGATCGCACCGTACGAACTGGTGAAAACCATGCGTGCGTCGATTCTGGTACTCGGCCCGATGGTCGCGCGTTTCGGTGAAGCCGAAGTGGCCCTGCCTGGCGGTTGCGCCATTGGCTCGCGTCCGGTCGACCTGCACATCCGTGGCCTGGAAGCCATGGGCGCGGTCATCGACGTCGAAGGCGGCTACATCAAGGCCAAGGCGCCGGAAGGCGGCCTGCGTGGCGCGAATTTCTTCTTTGATACCGTCAGCGTGACCGGTACCGAGAACATCATGATGGCCGCTGCCCTGGCCAACGGCCGCAGCGTCCTGCAAAACGCCGCGCGCGAGCCGGAGGTGGTCGACCTGGCCAACTTCCTCAACGCCATGGGCGCGAAGGTTTCCGGCGCCGGCACCGACACCATCACTATTGATGGTGTAAAGCGTCTGCACACCGCCACCTACAAAGTCATGCCTGACCGCATCGAGACCGGCACGTACCTGGTTGCCGCTGCCGTGACCGGTGGTCGCGTGAAGGTCAAGGACACCGATCCGACCATCCTCGAAGCCGTCCTGGAAAAACTCAAGGAAGCCGGCGCCGAAATCACCACCGGTGAAGACTGGATCGAGCTGAACATGCACGGCAAGCGGCCAAAAGCCGTCAATGTGCGTACGGCCCCGTACCCGGCATTCCCGACCGACATGCAGGCGCAGTTCATTTCCTTGAACGCGATCGCTGAAGGCACCGGCGCCGTGATCGAGACCATCTTCGAAAACCGCTTCATGCATGTGTACGAACTGCACCGCATGGGCGCCAAGATCCAGGTCGAGGGCAACACCGCCATCGTTACCGGCATCGACAAGCTCAAGGGCGCGCCAGTGATGGCCACCGACCTGCGTGCCTCGGCCAGCCTGGTGATTTCGGCACTGTGCGCTGACGGCGACACCCTGATCGACCGCATCTACCATATAGACCGTGGCTACGAGTGCATCGAAGAAAAACTGCAGATGCTCGGCGCTAAAATCCGCCGCGTTCCGGGCTAGTCCCTGCTGCATTGTAGGAGCGAGCTTGCTCGCGAAAAACTCATGTACACCGCGTTGACTCTGAGTGAACGCGTTATCGTTGACGTTCTTCGCGAGCAAGCTCGCTCCTACACACACACTGGTTTGTTTCAAATCGAGGCTGTAACGGCCTCGATCTGTGTCTGGCGCCGTTTGCGACCGGACAGCAATAGCCTGATGAAGGACTGACATTTCCCATGTTGACCATCGCACTGTCCAAGGGCCGCATCCTTGACGACACGTTGCCGCTTCTGGCTGAAGCGGGCATCGTGCCGACCGAGAATCCGGACAAGAGCCGCAAGCTGATCATCCCCACGACCCAGGACGACGTGCGCCTGTTGATCGTGCGGGCTACCGACGTGCCGACCTATGTTGAACATGGCGCCGCCGACCTGGGTGTCGCCGGCAAGGATGTGCTGATGGAATACGGTGGCCAGGGGCTCTACGAGCCATTGGACCTGCGTATCGCCCTGTGCAAACTGATGACCGCCGGCCGTGTCGGCGATGTCGAACCCAAGGGCCGCCTGCGCGTGGCGACCAAGTTCGTCAACGTCGCCAAACGCTACTACGCCGAACAAGGCCGCCAAGTCGATATCATCAAGCTCTACGGCTCGATGGAGCTGGCGCCGCTGATTGGCCTGGCCGACAAGATCATCGACGTGGTCGACACCGGCAACACCCTGCGCGCCAACGGTCTCGAACCCCAGGATTTCATTGCCGACATCAGCTCGCGCCTGATCGTCAACAAAGCATCGATGAAGATGCAGCACGCCCGTATCCAGGCGTTGATCGACACCCTGCGCAAGGCAGTGGAGTCTCGACACCGCGGTTGACTCACCTGCGTAGCCCAAAAGCTGCGCCCGTCTATCCGCCTCATAGCCAGAATTCTCAGGTGCCCAAGCGGAGCGAACGGTAGTTTAGGGCGCCTGAGTTTTTTGCCAATCCTATGAGGCCCTCGCTATGACCACGTCCACTGCAATTGCCCGACTCAACGCTGCCGACCCGGATTTCGCCCATCATCTGGATCATCTGCTGAGCTGGGAAAGCGTGTCCGACGACTCGGTCAACCAGCGGGTGCTCGACATCATCAAAGCCGTGCGCGAGCGCGGCGATGCGGCACTGGTGGACTTCACCCGTCAGTTCGACGGCCTGGACGTCAAGTCCATGGCCGACCTGATCCTGCCCCGTGAACGCCTGGAACTGGCCCTGACGCGTATCACTGCGCCCCAGCGTGAAGCGCTGGAAGTGGCGGCGGCGCGGGTGCGCAGCTATCACGAAAAACAGAAGCAGGATTCCTGGAGCTACACCGAGGCCGATGGCACCGTGCTGGGCCAGAAGGTCACGCCGCTGGACCGCGCCGGCTTGTATGTACCGGGCGGCAAAGCCTCGTACCCGTCGTCGGTGTTGATGAACGCGATCCCGGCCAAAGTGGCGGGGGTGACCGAGGTGGTCATGGTGGTGCCGACCCCGCGTGGCGAACTCAACGAGCTGGTATTGGCCGCCGCCTGCATCGCCGGTGTCGACCGGGTGTTTACCATCGGCGGCGCCCAGGCCGTGGCCGCCCTGGCCTATGGCACTGAAAGCGTGCCGAAGGTCGACAAGGTGGTAGGCCCGGGCAATATCTACGTGGCCACCGCCAAGCGCCATGTATTCGGCCAGGTCGGTATCGACATGATCGCCGGGCCTTCGGAAATCCTCGTGGTGTGTGACGGCCAGACCGACCCGGACTGGATCGCCATGGACCTGTTCTCCCAGGCCGAGCACGACGAAGACGCCCAGGCGATCCTGGTCAGCCCCGACGCCGACTTCCTCGACCAGGTTGCCGCCAGCATCGACAAGCTGTTGCCGACCATGGAGCGCGCCGAGATCATCGAGAAATCGATCAATGGCCGCGGCGCACTGATTCTGGTGAGCGACATGGAGCAAGCCATCGAAGTGGCCAACCGTATCGCGCCGGAGCACCTTGAGCTGTCCGTCGCGGACCCACAGGCCTGGCTGCCGTTGATTCGTCACGCCGGCGCGATCTTCATGGGGCGCCACACCAGTGAAGCCCTGGGCGACTACTGCGCAGGCCCGAACCACGTACTGCCGACCTCCGGCACCGCACGTTTTTCGTCGCCGCTGGGGGTGTATGACTTCCAGAAGCGCTCGTCGATCATCTTCTGTTCGCCCCAGGGCGCGTCCGAACTGGGCAAGACCGCGTCGGTGCTGGCCCGTGGCGAGTCGCTGAGCGCCCACGCGCGCAGTGCTGAATACCGCATTCTTGAAGAGGGGAAATAAGGCATGAGTAAATTCTGGAGCCCTTTCGTCAAGGATCTGGTGCCTTACGTGCCGGGTGAACAGCCGAAGCTGACCAAACTGGTCAAGCTCAACACCAACGAAAACCCCTACGGCCCATCGCCCAAGGCGCTGGCGGCGATGCAGGCCGAGTTGAACGACAACTTGCGTCTGTACCCGGACCCCAACAGCGACCTGCTCAAGCAGGCCGTAGCCAGCCATTACGGGATCGATGCGGGCAAGGTCTTCCTCGGCAACGGTTCCGACGAAGTCCTGGCGCACATCTTTCACGGCTTGTTCCAGCACGACCTGCCGCTGCTGTTCCCGGATATCAGCTACAGCTTCTACCCGGTGTATTGCGGCCTGTATGGCATCACCTTCGACGCGGTGCCATTGGACGAGCAGTTCCAGATTCGCGTGGCCGACTATGCGCGGCCCAACGGCGGGATCATTTTCCCCAACCCGAACGCGCCGACCGGCTGCGTGCTGGCGCTGGACGCCGTGGAGCAGATCCTCAAGGCCAGCCCGGACTCGGTGGTGGTGGTCGATGAAGCCTATATCGACTTCGGCGGCGAGACGGCCATCAGCCTGGTGGACCGCTACCCCAACTTGCTGGTGACCCAGACCCTGTCCAAATCGCGCTCACTGGCCGGTTTGCGGGTGGGCCTGGCCGTAGGGCACCCGGACCTCATCGAGGCGCTTGAGCGGGTCAAGAACAGCTTCAACTCCTATCCGCTGGATCGGCTGGCGATTGCAGGCGCGGCGGCGGCGTTCGAGGACCGTGAGTACTTCGAGAAGACGTGCCAATGGGTGATCGACAGCCGCAACAAGGTGGTCGCACAACTGGAAGATAAAGGCTTCGAAGTGCTGCCGTCAGCGGCCAACTTCATCTTCGCTCGTCACCCGCGACACGACGCTGCCGGCCTGGCGGCCAGGTTGCGTGAGCAGGGTGTGATCGTGCGGCACTTCAAGCAGGAACGGATTGCCCAGTTCCTGCGGATCAGCATCGGAACGCCGGAGCAGAACCAGGCGCTGATTGATGGCCTGGGCGAGCTCTAAGCCACACTGGAGATAAAAATGTGGGAGGGGGCTTGCCCCCGATGGCGGCCTCTGTGCCGACCAGGATGTTGGATCAGATCGAGTACATATCCGTTTCTGCGGTAACGGCCACTTAGGGTTCCGCCCTGACGGCGGCTCACTTTGGAAAAGCCCCAAAGTAAGCAAAGGGCTCTTGCCCCACCACTCGGCACCTCGCTTAGGCTCGGTGTGCCCTCACTCCGGCTTGAATCCGTGGGCCGCCGCAATGGGCCATCCATGGCCCAGTGCGGCTAACCCGGCGTCCTGCCGGGTTACCCACGGATTCAAGCCTGCGTTCGGCCAGCGTGGTTTAACGGGGCGCCTGAGATCAAGATCAAAAGCAGATCAAGATCAAGAGCGACTCGCTGCGCATCGTGGTTACGGTTGAGCGTTACAGAGTTGTGTAGATACCTAGGCCCCGATGGCAGTGTGTCAGTCAATAGATGTATTGACTGACACACTGCCATCGGGGGCAAGCCCCCTTCCGCATTTAGTTAGAGCAGCGGTTCGTCAGGTTTCTTGTTCTTCCAGCCATCGTTGCCCGGCAGCAGCAGGTTCAAACCAATCGCCACCACCGCACACAGGGCGATGCCCTTGAGGCCGAAATCGTCCGGGCCGGTGCCGGTGCCTACCAGCACACCACCAATCCCGAACACCAGGGTCACCGACACAATCACCAGATTGCGCGCTTCACCCAGGTCGATCCTGTGGCGGATCAGCGTATTCATCCCCACCGCCGCAATTGAGCCGAACAGCAGGCACAGAATCCCTCCCATTACCGGCACCGGAATGCTTTGCAGCAGCGCGCCGAACTTGCCGATGAACGCCAGGCTGATCGCGAACACCGCGGCCCAGGTCATGATTTTCGGGTTGTAGTTCTTGGTCAGCATCACCGCGCCCGTCACTTCGGCGTAGGTGGTATTGGGCGGGCCGCCAAACAGGCCGGCGGCCGTGGTGGCAATCCCGTCACCCAGCAAGGTGCGATGCAGGCCGGGCTTCTTCAGGTAGTCGCGACCGGTCACGCTGCCTACCGCAATCACGCCACCGATATGTTCGATCGCAGGGGCCAGGGCCACCGGCACGATAAACAGGATCGCCTGCCAGTTGAACTCCGGCGCGGTGAAGTGGGGCAGGGCGAACCACGGTGCGGCGGCGATCTTCGCCGTGTCGACCACGCCGAAGTAGAACGACATGGCAAAACCCACCAGCACGCCGGAGATGATCGGCACCAGGCGGAAAATGCCCTTGCCGAACACGGCCACGATCAAGGTGGTCAGCAGGGCGGGCATCGAGATCAGCATGGCCGTCTGGTAGTGGATCAACTCGGCGCCGTCGCCGGACTTGCCCATGGCCATATTGGCGGCAATCGGCGCCATGGCCAGGCCGATGGAAATGATCACCGGGCCGATGACGACCGGCGGCAGCAGTCGGTCGATGAAACCGGTGCCTTTGACCTTCACGGCAAGGCCCAGGAAGGTATAGACGAAACCCGCCGCCATCACCCCGCCCATGGTCGCCGCCAGGCCGAACTGGCCCTTGGCAAGAATGATCGGGGTGATGAACGCAAAGCTCGATGCCAGGAACACCGGCACCTGCCGTCCCGTCACCACCTGGAACAACAACGTGCCCAGGCCTGCGGTGAACAGTGCGACGTTTGGATCAAGACCTGTGATCAGCGGCATCAACACCAGCGCGCCAAATGCTACGAAGAGCATCTGTGCGCCAGACAGGATCTGGCGCCAAAGCGGGTCGTTGAATTCATCCTGCATGGTCACGCGTCCTTCTGCTTGGTGCCGAAGATCTTGTCACCGGCATCGCCCAGGCCCGGGATGATGTAGCCGTGTTCATTCAGGCGTTCGTCGATGGAGGCGGTGTAGATCTGCACGTCAGGGTGCGCTTTCTCGACGGCGGCGATGCCTTCGGGGGCGGCCACCAGCACCATGGCGCGAATGTCGCGGCAACCGGCTTTTTTCAGCAGGTCGATGGTGGCGACCATGGAACTGCCGGTGGCGAGCATCGGGTCGATGATCATGGCCAGGCGCTCGTTGATTTCCGGGACGAGTTTTTCCAGGTAGGTGTGGGCCTGCAGGGTTTCTTCATTGCGGGCCACGCCCACGGCGCTGACCTTGGCGCCCGGGATCAGGCTGAGCACGCCTTCGAGCATGCCGATACCGGCGCGCAGGATCGGGACTACGGTGATTTTCTTACCGGCGATTTTCTCCACTTGTACGGGACCGGCCCAACCGGGGATCTCGTAGGTCTCCAGGGGCAAATCCTTGGTGGCTTCGTAAGTGAGCAGCGCTCCGACTTCCTGAGCAAGCTCACGGAAGTTCTTCGTGCTGATGTCGGCGCGGCGCATAAGGCCGAGTTTGTGTCGGATCAGCGGGTGGCGGATCTCGCGAGTGGGCATGGGAAAGGCTCCGGCGGCGGGCAAAAAAACCGGCCTAGATTAATCTATCCGAGGGTGTTGTCCTATAGACATCAAGTACGTTAGTCCATAAAGGCTTGATTGGAGCGCAGTAGAAGCGTACCTTCGCCCGCTTTTCTTGCCACAGCACCCCCTGGAGAGCGCCATGTCCGCTGATCTCGAGCATATCCGTCAAATCATGCACGAGGCTGACTGCCTGTACACCGAAGCGCAGGTCGAAGCAGCGATTGCCAAGGTCGGCGCGCACATCACCCGCGAAATGGCCGACACCAACCCAGTGGTTTTCTGCGTGATGAACGGTGGCCTGATCTTCGCCGGCAAATTGCTTACCCATCTGCAATTTCCGTTGGAAGCTTCTTACCTGCACGCCACCCGCTATCGCAACGAAACCAGTGGCGGCGATCTGTTCTGGAAAGCCAAGCCGGAAGTGTCGTTTATCGACCGTGACGTGCTGATCATCGACGACATCCTCGACGAAGGGCATACCCTGGGCGCGATCATCGACTTCTGCAAACATGCCGGCGCGCGTAAAGTGCACACCGCCGTGCTGATCGACAAAGACCACGATCGCAAGGCGCGCCCCGAGCTGAAAGCCGATTTCGTCGGGCTGCCGTGCATCGACCGCTATATCTTCGGTTATGGCATGGACTATAAGGGCTACTGGCGTAACGCCAATGGCATCTACGCCGTTAAAGGAATGTAATCGATGGCCCGTTTTCTTGATCAGACCTTATTTGCAGAGTTGGCCGAGAAAGCGGGCGACAGCCCCCGTGGCCGGCACCATCACAACTTCCACCAGATGGAAGAACCCTGTCATCGCCTCGCCGTGGCCCTGCAACCGAGTACCTATGTGCCGCCTCATCGGCACCTGAGCGCGGACAAGGCGGAAACCTTGCTGGTGCTCAAGGGCCGCTTGGGTTTGCTGATATTCAGCGAAACCGGTGAAGTCCTCGCCAAGCGCGTCATGCAGGCGGGCGGCGAGTGCGCGGGCGTCGACCTGCCGCCCGGCGTATTCCATGGCCTGGCGGTGCTGGAACCCGATACGGTGATGTTCGAATGCAAGGCCGGGCCTTATCGGCCGGTGGGTGAGGGTGAGCTGGCCACCTGGGCACCGCGCGAAGGCGATGCCGGTGTGGCCGACTACCAACGCTGGATGCTCGCGCAGTTCGATTGAACTGACCAAAATCCAAATGTGGGAGGGGGCTTTTCAACGCTTTCGAAGCCTGTGCACCACAGGTAGACTTCAAACCCCGTGTCAATGTCTGCAGGCTGGAGTCGGTAATGCGTAAAGATAAAATACAGGTGATCGGTGACGAGATCGGCGACGACCAGATCAAGTTGTTCCTGAACTTCGAACCGGTCGATGCGACTTCTCCGTCCCTGCACAAACTGATCAAGGCCTATCGCGGCCTGCGTATCGACGACTTCGAGCGCTTCCTGGGGTTCTTCAAGGAAGCTGGCCTGGACCTGGACGGCAAGGACGAGCAGGGCCAGACCTTTGTCGACCTGATCAAGGACCAGCGCCACGCCGCCGAGTACATCGCGCTGATCGACAACGCTCGCGGCTGATTAGCCGAAGCAATAAAAAACGCCCCGGCCTCATAAGAGTCCGGGGCGTTTCGCTTTTAACGGTAGGCGCGAGCTTGCTCGCAAAGAACCTGAGAGCGCCGCGTTAATCCACTTGCGCTGCGTTATCGTTGACGTTTTTCGCGAGCGAGCTCGCTCCCACAGGCTCCACCAGCTCAAGGCTGATGTTGTTCTGCGTGTTGATCGTGCGATACAGCTCGGCATCCGTCTCCAGCACTTTTTCGCGCGCCGGGAAGATCTCGTGCAGCTTGCTCGCCCATTCGCCGTTGGCTTTCTCCGGGAAGCAGCGCTCGATCAAATCCAGCATGATCGACACCGTCACCGAAGCGCCCGGCGAGGCGCCCAGCAGCGCCGCCAGCGAACCATCCGCGGCGGCAACCAGCTCGGTGCCGAATTGCAGCACGCCGCCTTTCTTCGGGTCCTTCTTGATGATCTGCACGCGTTGGCCGGCCACTTCCAGGCGCCAGTCTTCGGCTTTCGCTTCGGGGTAGAAGCGGCGCAGGGATTCCAGGCGCTGCTCCATGGACTGGCGCACTTCGCTGACCAGGTACTTGGTCAGGTCCATGTTGTCGCGAGCCACTGCCAGCATCGGGCCGATGTTGCCGGCGCGGATCGACATCGGCAGGTCCAGGAACGAGCCGTGCTTGAGGAACTTGGTGGTGAACCCGGCGTAGGGGCCGAACAACAGCGACTTCTGGCCATCCACCACGCGGGTGTCCAGGTGCGGCACGGACATCGGTGGCGAACCCACGGCCGCCTGGCTATAGACCTTGGCCTGGTGCTGCTTGACCACTTCCGGGTTATCGCAACGCAGCCACTGGCCGCTGACCGGGAAACCGCCGAAGCCTTTGCTTTCTTCGATGCCCGAAGCCTGCAGCAGCGGCAGGGCCGCGCCGCCGGCGCCGAGGAACACGAAGCGGGCATCCACTTCGCGGCTGTTGCCGCTGTTGACGTCCTTGATGCTGACAGTCCAGCCCGCACCATTGCGCTTGAGGTCGGTGACACGCTTGCAGTACTTGACCTGGGCGTCCGGTGAACTGGTCAGGTGGTTGAGCAGTTGGTTGGTCAGGGCGCCAAAGTTGACGTCGGTACCATTCATCACGCGGGTGGCGGCGATTTTTTCATCGAGCGGGCGGCCCGGCATCATCAGCGGCATCCACTCGGCCATCTCGCTGCGGTCTTCGGTGTAGTGCATGTCCGAAAACGCATGGTGTTGGCTGAGGGTTTCAAAACGCTTCTTGAGGAAGGCAACGCCGTTGTCGCCCTGCACGAAACTCAAGTGCGGGACCGGGCTGATAAAGGATTTGCACGAGCCAAAGGTGCCCTTTTGGGCCAGGTACGCCCAGAACTGTTTCGACACCTCGAACTGGGTGTTGATGTGCACGGCTTTCTTGATGTCGATGGAACCATCGGCGGCCTGCGGCGTGTAGTTCAGCTCACAGAGCCCGGCGTGGCCGGTACCGGCGTTGTTCCACGGGTTGGAACTCTCCGCGGCACCCGAGTCCATCAGCTCAACGACTTCCAGCTTGAGGCCGGGGTCGAGCTCCTTGAGCAGTACGGCCAGGGTGGCACTCATGATGCCGGCCCCTACCAGAACTACGTCGACTGCTTCGTTATGCGCCATTTAACGCGTCTCCAAAATCTGCAGCACCAAATTGACGGCATGGCTGCCAGGAGTGACGGGGCGGTTCACGTGTTGCCCCAGGTAACCCATGGCCAGGATCGCCATGTCCGTTTCGCAATTCTTTGCAACTTCAGCGCACGCTTCCTGCCCGGCTAATCTGCCTATGAACGCATTCATGGGCGCCTGTGGCAATTCGACTTATGGTCAAAGCGTGCGATTCGTGCAACCAATCCGTAGCGGACAGGCTCAAGCTCCGGTTATTGAGGAACGCTCGGTCCTGTGTTGGGCTGTTTCAGACGCTGATGGTGCTTGTACAAACGCCAAACTATTCATTTGCTCGCCACACTCTTGTGAAGTTGTGAAAACCCGTTTTTTTCACGCTCTTTTGAAGACGTGAACCTCAAAAAAGGGCTGCCCCAGCCTGGCACCTGGCCCGCGAAACGGGCAAACAACTCAAGTGGCCGAGCGCAATGGCAGCTCTGGCAGATTCGATAAAGGCGGGTGGTTTGCACAGGAAACAGCAAGCACGCCAGCTTCACTCGATCTGTGTGGGCGGCTCTCTGTGGGCGATTTGGAGGTTAGTGCCAAGGCAATAACGATGCTGCGGGGCCCGATCAGGAGACGTCCTTATAATCGGGGGGAGATTGTAGCGAAGAACGCCAGGGAAATGGGCGTGTTTTATGACTTTTATTAGTGCGCCGGTCAGGAGGCCAACGCTTGGTGCGATTGTGCGCGTACAAACTGAGGGCTGACCCTGGCACTGGCCGGCAGCGGGCGGTGCATCCAGCCCAGATGCGTCTCCGCGACTTCGACCCAGCCTTCACCGACGGGCGGCAGGCTGCATTGCTTGAACGCCAGGCAATGACCGTGGGCATCGAGCAGCGCAAAGTGGCGGTGGCGGCTGTGTGACAGGAACAGTGACTTGAGAAGGCGCATGGCTGTGTACCGGTTGCGTTACATGCTTGAAGGTTGTCAGTCTGGCATGACAGGGGAATGACGTTTTGATGGGAAATTGTAATTTGCCGATGTCTTCAGCTGCGGTTCAGGATCGCTGGTGGGTGATGCGCGTGCACCGTTATACTGGCGGCCTGTGTGCGCCTAGTCCTGGAGAAATGAGTATGTTGCAACGCCTGTTGTTCGGTTTGATCACTGTGACCAGTTTGGCTTTGGTTGGCTGCGCCAACAGCCCGCAACAACTCAGCCCGCAACCTAAAGTCACGGCGCAGTTGGCGCCGGTCGGTCACGGCCAGCCCGTATCGGTGCGTGTAGTGGACGGTCGTCCGTCACCGACCCTCGGTTCGCGTGGCGGCCTGTACCCGGAGACCGCGCTGATTTCGGTGACCGGCCAGGACGTGCTGCCCAAGCTGCAGGCCCAGGCTGAAGCCGCTGTGCGCTTGCTGGGCTTTACCCCGACCAATTCGCCCGGCGCGCCGCAACTGACCGTTACCCTGGCCGAACTGAAATACCAGTCGCCCAAGGAAGGCCTGTATGTGACCGAAGCGTCCATCGGCGCTACCTTCAAGTCCGACGTCAGCGCCGGTACCCGTCGCTACAGCGGCCGCTATGCCGCGTCCCTCAACCAGCGCTTCGGCATGTCGCCGAACCAGGAAACCAACACCAAGCTGGTCAGCGACGTGCTCAGCGATGCCTTGACCCGACTGTTCAAGGACCCAAGCATCGGCCAGTTGCTCAGTTCGCAATAAGCTGTTCACGCAAAACCGGGCTCATCGCTGAGCCCGGTTTTTTTATGCCTGTCGCTTTCAGGCGGCGGTATCGACGTAGAAATCCAGCATGCTCACGCCCGTGAGTAAGTCCAGCTCCGGCAAGTCGGCATGCGGGTGCCCGGCGAGGGCGCAATACACCAGCCAATGGCGGTCCTGGACATTGAAGGCAAGGCCGCCGATCAGGGCTTCCTGTTCATCGCTCGGGGCGATCAGATACAGCCGGTCCTGGTTTTGCGCGTGCAGCATGACAAGCTCCTCAAGCGTCGAAGGGCAACAGAGTGGCCTGTTAAGGTGACGTTCAGGTGACGCTGTAAATTACTGGATACATTAAACCGTCAACGGGGAGGGAGCATTAAAGGCGCAGGGAGCCACTATCGTTCAGGTTCGTATCTGGACCGATACCCGAATACTGTTTCGCCGAGGTTTTGCGATGGCGCTGCTGATCAATGCTGTTGCCCTGATGGTTGCCTGCTGCGGCGCCATACTGCTGTTCATCACTCGCCTGCGGGCGCAACGGGCGATGGCCGAACTCACCGCGCAAAGTGAAGAACGCGCCATTGACCAGCCGATGTTGTTTCTGGACACGCGCACCGAACGGGCGCATCGCCAGGCTTACCGTGTAGGGTTCTCTATGCTGGGGTGGGCGCTGGCCATTTCCTGGCTCAGTACCCACTTCTAAGAACACCCACATTTTGATCGATGTTTACAGAGGGATCCCGGCCTTGACCCGGTATTGATTGCGCACCGGTGTCGCATATTGCGTCACGAGATACGGACGATGCTCGGACGGGCATTCATTCAAGCGCCGTTCCCACTCGGCCTTCGCCTTGGCCAGTTCATCGGCCGGGAATACGTCTTCGGCCTTGGGCACGTCCAGTTGCGGGTCGGCATCGTTCCATTGGGCGTAAGCCAGGTAGTGCACCGGGAACAGCCGATAACCGCCGAGAATCTGCCGGTCCATTTCGACCGCCAGCAACTTGGTGTCCTCGAAGCGCTCGGTAATCGGTGGCGCGAAATTCACGTGCACCCGGCCTTTGTAGCCGGTGATGCCCAGCGCAATGCTCACGTCATCCTCGCCCGGCGCCTTGCTGTAGGTGCCGGTGGTGGCGCGGATATACAACTCGCGGGCCTTGGCGGCGTCGCACGGATCATACTCATAGCTGATCGACACCGGCGTCAGGTTCAACGACTGGATGACTTCGGCGAACGGCTCGTCCTTGCGGCTGACGTGGAACATCTTGAGGATCGCCGATTCGGTGCGATCATCCCCATCCTTGGCCCGGCCTTCCGCCTGGGCGATCCAGATCGACTGGCAGTCGTTGCGGATCGAATGGTTGATGTAGGCCGACAGCAACTGGTAGGCCGCCATCTTTTCCTTTCGCCCGGTGATCGAGCGGTGCACGATGAAGCTCTTGTTCAAGCGCATCAGGTCGCTGACAAACGGTTTTTGCAGCAGGTTGTCGCCGATGGCGATGCGCGGCGTCGGCAGGCCGGCATGGTAGACGGCGTAGTTGACGAAGGCCGGGTCCATCACGATGTCACGGTGGTTGGCGAGGAACAGGTAGGCGGTGCCGGACTTCAATTGCTCGACGCCGGTGTAGGTCACGCCGTCGGTCGCGCGGTCGATGGTATGGTCGACGTAATACTCGACTTTATCCTGCAGCGTCGCCACGGTGGTGACGCCGGCGAACTCACGGCGCAGTTTGCGCGCGATCATCGGCTTGAGCAGCCAGCCCAGCGCGCCGGCAAAGCGCGGGAAGCGAAAGTGAGTCAGGATGTCCAGAAAGGCCTTGTCACTGAACAGCCGGTCCAGTACTGCGGGGACTTCGCTGTCGTTGTAAGGTCGGATGGTATCGAATTCGCCCATCATGCTCTCTTGTTAGAAACGGCTAGGGTAAGTAAAGGAAATACCAGGGGCGGCGTGAGTAAACGGGCTCAGCCGGCAATAGCCCTGTCAATAGACCGGCGATTATACGCACAAGTCACCTGGGAGACTGCGATGCTGGAAACTGCGCTGTACGATTGTCCTTATTGTGGGGAAACGGTCGAAACGACGGTGGATTTGTCCGGCGGTGATCAGGTTTATATCGAGGACTGCCAGGTGTGTTGCCGACCGATCACCTTCGACCTGCAGGTCCATGGTGAAGAGTGGATGCTCGAAACCCGCAGCGAGAATGACTGACAGGTATACCCATGCAGCGAATCTACGAACCGGAAAACCTCATGGAAGGCGAGCTGCTGCAACAGATGCTTGCCAGCGAAGGCATCGAGGCGCACCTGGTGGGTCGCCATTTGCTCGGTGGCACGGGTGAGCTGCCGATCTTCGGCTTGCTGGGACTGGAGGTCGATAATGATCAAGCCGCTTGCGCACGCGAGCTCATAACCGCCTATAACGGCGCGCAGCCCTTACCCTTTGATGACGCCGACAGCTTGCCCGACGTATTGGTCTGTTAGGCTGTCGGTTGGTTTACCCAAGAGTCGTGTTGCCCCATGTGTGGACGTTATGCCCTGTTTCGCTGGAACCCCGCCTTTGCTGCCTTGCCGGGTTTCCCGGCCGACCAGCAGGCCCAGTGGAATATCTCCCCCAATGATTCGGTGCTGATCCAGCGCGCCATCGATGGCCAGCTCAGCCTGGCGCGCGCGCGCTGGGGGCTCACACCGCCGTGGCTCACCGACCTCTCCCGCACACCCGCCCACGCCCGCGCCGAAACCGTGGCCGAACAGCCGATGTTTCGCGAAGCGTTCCGCCAGCGCCGCTGCCTGCTGCCCGCCAACGGGTTTTACGAATGGCGCGGCACCCAGCGCAAGCGCCCATACTGGCTGACACCGGGGGAAGGCTCCACGCTGTTTTTTGCGGCGATCTGGGAAGCGTACCCGGTGCAGGAGCAGGTGTGGTTGAGCACGGCGGTCATCACTCAAGCGGCGCAGGCCCAGCGCCGACCGTTGATCCTGGACGAGGCGGGGCAGGCTGCCTGGCTGGACCCCGAGACGCCGCTGCATGTGCTGCAAAGTCTGCTGGCCGCTGAGCCTGCCGCGTTGCGCGAGCGGGTGCTGGCCAATATGGTCAACGATCCCAAGCTCAACGGGCCGGAGTGCCTGACCCCGGCTTGAGCCTGAGCTTATCGGCCGGCACGTGGGATCGATCCGAAATACACCCGTTAAACGTCTGATGTATCTGGCGCGGATACAAATGTCCGCCTACGATACGCGCCATGTTTCCAGGGAGCGTGTTCATGAAGAAGTCATTGGCGGTAAGTGGGTTGGTTGCAGCGATGCTGCTGGCCGGGTGTCAGTCGGTCAACACTACCAGCGGCGGCGCGGTGGGGGTTGAGCGCAAGCAGTACATGTTCAGCATGCTGTCGAGCCAGGAAGTCGACCAGATGTACGCCCAGTCCTACCAGCAGACCCTGGGCGAGGCCAGTGGCAAAGGGATTCTGGACAAGACCAGCGCCAACGCCAAGCGCGTGCAGGCCATTGCCAATCGCCTGATCGCCCAGGCACCGACCTTCCGCCCGGATGCGGCGCAATGGAAGTGGGAAGTGAACCTGATCAAGAGCGACGAGATGAACGCCAACTGCGGGCCGGGTGGCAAGATCCTGGTGTACAGCGCATTGATCGATAATCTCAAGCTCACCGATGATGAACTCGCCGCCGTGATGGGCCATGAAATCGCCCACGCCTTGCGCGAACACGGCCGCGAAGCCATGTCCAAGGCTTACGGCATCGAGATGGCCAAACAGGGCGCCGGTGCAATATTCGGGCTCGGCCAGGACAGCCTGGCGCTGGCCGATACCGTGGCCAACTACGGCATGACCTTGCCCAACAGCCGCAGCAATGAGAACGAAGCCGACCTGATCGGCCTCGAACTGGCCGCCCGCGCCGGTTACAACCCGAACGCGGCCATCACGCTGTGGAACAAGATGGCCAAGGCCTCGGAAGGCGCGCCGCCGGAGTTCATGAGCACTCACCCGGCATCGGACAGCCGCATTGCGTCATTGCAGGCGGCGATTCCGAAGGTCATGCCGCTGTACCAACAGGCCAAGAAATCCTGATATTCCAAGCCTGGTAAAGATCCAAATGTGGGAGGGGGCTTGCCCCCGATAGCGGTGGGTCAGCTGAGGAATGCTTAGCTGAAGCACCGCTATCGGGAGCAAGTCGAATCGTCGCACCGCCCCTCCCACATTGGGTTGGGTTTACAGCCCTGGTTCCTTAGATCCAGCCACTGCTCTGCATGGCCTTGTACACCGCCACAATCGCCAGTACAAAAAACGCCGTAGCCGCCAAACGCCGAATCAACGTCAACGGCAGCTTCTCCGCCGCAAAATTCCCCGCCAGCACCACCGGCACGTTAGCAATCAACATGCCCAGGGTGGTCCCGATAATCACCAGCCACAATTCCGGATACTGGGCCGCCAGCATCACCGTGGCGATCTGGGTCTTATCACCGATTTCCGCGAGGAAGAACGCAATCAGCGTGGTCAGGAACGGTCCGAACTTACGCGTGGTGCTGGCTTCGTCATCGTCGAGTTTGTCCGGCACCAGGGTCCACAGCGCCGTGGCGCAGAAGCTTGCCGCGAGAATCCAGTGCAGCACCGCGTCGGAGAAGAAACTTCCGAACCAGGCTCCCACTGCGCCGGCAGCCGCATGGTTGGCCAGGGTCGCGGCGACGATGCCGGCGATGATGGGCCAGGGCTTGCGAAAGCGGGCAGCGAGAATGAGTGCGAGCAGTTGCGTCTTGTCGCCGATTTCGGCCAGGGCAACGATTGCGGTAGGTACGAGCAATGAATCCAGCATCAGGTAGGTTTCCAGGGGCGGGTCGACACGGCTATGACACGTACAGCCTTCCCGCCCCGGGTAAGGTGTGCGTGTCATAGGTCTTGTCAGACCCCGGTCCGTCTGTGCGGACTCCTGGGTCGCATACGCCATGGTCTGCTGACCAAGTATGTTGACGTATGCCGGACGAGCATGGCGCTCGTGGGAGACTACTCCCCTAGGACGCTGCGGATTCTGCCTAGGCAAAACCCATTCGGCAAGCGTTCTTTTTCAAACGCCCGTCAGGGACGCTTGGCCCGGTAGATGCGAAAACCATTGCCCTCGGCCTTGATCGCGCAGATGCCCAGATGCTCTTCGATCAGCGGCTGGTATTTCAGGAAGCTATTGGCGACCAGGCGCAGTTCGCCGCCTTTTGCCAGATGTTTGCCTGCTTTTCGCAGCAGATTTTCCGTGGCGAAGTAATCCGTGTGCACCCCGACATGGAACGGCGGGTTGCTTAAAATCGCGTTCAAACCCATCGGTGCGGCGTCGATGCCGTCACCGGTCAGTACTTCGGCTTCCAGGTCATTGGCAGCCAGGGTCAGGCGGCTGCTGGCGGCGGCGAAGGCGTCCACATCTAGCAGGGTCACGGTGTTGTGCGGGTAGCGACGTTTCACCGCTGCTCCCAATACGCCGGCGCCGCAGCCAAAGTCGAGCAAATGCCCGCTGGGCAGCTTGTCCAGGTGTTCCAGCAACAGTTCGGTGCCCCGGTCCAGGCGACCATGGCTGAACACGCCCGGCAGGCTCACCACCTTGAGCGGCCCGTCGACCAGCGGTACCTCGAAGGTCTGCGCCAGGCTATCCAGATCGGGCGCTTGCGGCGCGTTGCCCACCGTGACCTGCCAGAGCTGGCAGTGCCGCGCGTTATCCAGCTTGCGCGGCTTGCTGAAACGGGTCATCTGCTTGGCGGCGCTTTCGATGCCGGCCTTTTTTTCGCCCACCAGAAACAGCTCGGCGCCGGGCAGGCGCGCGGCCACGGCGTTGAGCAGGTAGTCGGTGAGGTCCTTGGACTTGGGTAGGAAAATCACCGCGGCCTCAAATGCGCGTTCGGGCACCTTCACGCCGAATTGGCTGCGCTCGGGAAAACGCGCCTCCAACGCCGCCTGATCGCCGGCGTGCCAGCTCCAGCCGTGGGCGTTGGGCAGGCGTCCGAGCAAATCGTCGGCAGGCAAACCGACCAGCAGCAGGTTGCCTTGAAAAAGTTCGGCCTGGCGAAGCAGTACTTCACTGCGCGGATCCATGGTCTGCTCCTTGAAAAGGGGCGCAGTTTATCAAGCGACGACGCGCAGCGGGGCACCGTTGAAAAAGCCCAAGGCGTTTTCGCGCAATTGCGCGACGATCCGCTGCCGCGCTTCACGGCTGCCCCAGGCATTATGGGGCGTGACGATCAGCCGAGGAATATCACCGGCCAGCAGCGGGTTGCCGTTTACCGGAGGCTCGACACTCAACACATCGGTGGCCGCACCACCCAGGTGGCCGTTGCGCAATGCATCCGCCAGGGCCTGTTCGTTGATCAAACCGCCGCGTGCGGTGTTGACGATAAACGCGCCGGACTTGAGCAGTGCCAGTTCGCGAGCCCCGATAAAATCGCGGGTGTGCTCGTTGAGCGGGCAGTGCAAGGTCAGCGCGTCCACCTGCCCCAGCAGTTCATCCAGCGGCATGCGGTCGGCGCGGGCAGGGCGCCCGGGAATCGCGCCCAGCACCACGCGCATGCCAAAGGCTTCGGCCAGACGTGCCACGGCACTGCCCAGTTCGCCATGGCCGAGCAGGCCCAGCGTCTTGCCTTCCAGCTCGACAATCGGGTAGTCCAGCAGGCAGAACTGCCTGGCCTGCTGCCATTTGCCGGCTGCCACATCGCGCTGATAGTCCTTCAAGCGCGTGGCCAGGTTGAGCAGCAGCATGATCGTGTGCTGGGCCACCGACGGCGTGCCGTAGCCCTGGCAGTTGCTCACGGTGATGCCCTGGGCGCGGGCGGCTTCAAGGTCGATGTTATTGGTGCCGGTGGCCGACACCAGGATCAGCTTGAGCTCGGGGCAGGCCGCCAGGAGCTCGGCACTGAGCGGGACTTTGTTAGTGATGGCGACTTGAGCACCCTGCAAGCGTTCGCGCACATTCTGCGGCGTGGTCTGCTCGCACAGCTGCAGCTCGCTGAAGCAGTCACGCAATCCGCTGAGGTCGAGGTCGCCGATGTCCAGGGAGGGGTGATCGAGGAAAACGGCGCGGCGCTTGTTCATCATCAACTGTACCTTTTGCGGCGGAGTTCGAAGGCGTAATCTGCTGAGCCTATCAGATGAAATAATCCGTTACTTAATGGAGTGAGCATGTACGTCGCCGAGTTTTTGACCGTAGCCTTGATTCACTTGTTGGCGGTCGCCAGCCCCGGACCTGACTTCGCCGTAGTGGTGCGTGAAAGCGTGACCCATGGCCGTCGCGCCGGCACATGGACTGCGCTGGGCGTCGGTTCGGCGATCTTTCTTCACGTCGGCTACTCGTTGCTGGGCATCGGCTTGATCGTGTCCCAGTCCATCGTGCTGTTCAATGCATTGAAATGGGCGGCGGCGGCGTACCTGCTGTATATCGGCTTCAAGGCGCTGCGCGCGCAACCGGCCAAGCCACCGGTGGAAGGCGAGCTGCATCGCGAGGTGGGCGAGCGCACCCCGCGTGGCGCGTTTACCGCAGGTTTTGTGACCAACGGTTTGAATCCCAAGGCCACGCTGTTTTTCCTCTCGCTGTTCACCGTGGTGATCAACCCGCACACACCGCTGGCGGTGCAGGCCGGTTATGGCGTGTACCTCGCGGTGGCGACAGCGCTGTGGTTTTGCCTGGTGGCCATGCTGTTCAGCCAGCAGCGCGTGCGCGCCGGGTTTGCGAAGATGGGGCATTGGTTCGATCGCACCATGGGCGCGGTGTTGATTGCGATTGGGGTGAAGTTGGCGTTCACGAGCATGAAGTAATCGCTGCCCTTGAGCGGGCACGGTAAAAAATGTGGGAGGGGGCTTGCCCCCGATAGCCATAGGTATCGACACACCTGCGTAGCACCCAACCGCAACCACGATGCGAAGCGAGCCGCTCTTGATCTGGCTTTTGATCTTGATCTCAGGCGCCCCGTTAAACCACGCTGGCCGAACGCAGGCTTGAATCCGTGGGTAACCCGGCAGGACGCCGGGTTAGCCGCACTGGGCCATGGATGGCCCATTGCGGCGGCCCACGGATTCAAGCCTGCGTTCGGGCACACCGAGCATTAGCGAGGTGCCGAGTGGTGGGGCATGAGCCCTTTGGTTACTTTGGGGCTTTTCCAAAGTGACCCGCCGTCAGGGCGGAACCCTAAGTGGCCGTTACCGCAGAAACGGATACGTACTCGGTCCAATCCAACATCCTGGTCGGCTCTGAGGCCGCCATCGGGGGCAAGCCCCCTCCCACATTTGGACCGGGATCGACACCAACATCCTGGTCGGCCCAGAGGCCGCTATCGGGAGCTAGCTCCCTCGCCACATGTCGGTGTCATATCAAAGCTGTATAGATACCTATGCCCCGATAGCGGTGGATCAGCTAATAAATACTTGGCTGAAACACCGCCATCGGGGGCAAGCCCCCTCCCACATTGGATCTGCATGCGTCCGAGATCATGGCTAAAAGCTAGCATTTACCGGACCCTGCAAATCATTCCTTTGGCTGATTTAGCTGCAACATAACCTCTCTACAGTGCAGGTCTTCACGCCAAGACCGCGCAGTCATAAAAGGGAGTCGTATGTTGCAGACCCGTGTTATCCCACCCGCCGAAGGCGCTTACCAATACCCGCTGTTGATCAAACGCCTGTTGATGTCCGGGGCGCGTTACGAGAAAACCCGGGAAATCATCTACCGCGACAAACTGCGCTACACCTACCCGACGCTGATCGAACGCGTCGCGCGCCTGGCCAATGTGCTGACCGAAGCCGGGGTCAAGGCCGGTGACACGGTGGCGGTGATGGACTGGGACAGCCACCGTTACCTGGAGTGCATGTTCGCCATCCCGATGATCGGCGCGGTGATCCACACCATCAACGTGCGCCTGTCGCCGGAACAGATCCTCTACACCATGAACCACGCCGAGGACCGCTTTGTGCTGGTCAACAGCGAGTTCGTGGGGCTTTACCAGGCGATCGCCGGGCAGCTCACCAGCGTCGACAAGACCGTGCTGATCACCGACGGCGACAGCAAGACAGCCGACCTGCCCAACCTGGTGGGCGAGTACGAAACCCTGCTGGCGGCGGCGAGCCCGACGTACCACTTCGAGGATTTCGACGAGAACTCCGTGGCCACCACCTTCTACACCACCGGCACCACCGGCAACCCCAAGGGCGTGTATTTCACCCATCGCCAACTGGTGCTGCACACCATCGGCGTGGCGACCATCATGGGCAGTGTCGACAGTGTGCGTTTGCTCGGCACCAACGACGTGTACATGCCCATCACACCGATGTTCCACGTGCACGCCTGGGGCCTGCCTTACGTGGCGACCATGCTCGGTTTGAAGCAGGTCTACCCCGGCCGCTACGACCCCGAATACCTGGTGGAGCTATGGCGCAAGGAAAAGGTCACCTTCTCCCATTGTGTGCCGACCATCCTGCAAATGGTGCTCAATGCCAAGGCCGCTCAGGACGTGGATTTCGGCGGTTGGAAAATCGTCATCGGCGGCAGCGCCCTCAACCGTTCGCTGTACGAAGCCGCCAAGGCCCGCGGCATCCAGTTGACGGCTGCGTACGGCATGTCCGAGACCGGGCCGCTGGTGTCCTGTGCTCATCTCAATGACGAGCTGATGGCCGGCAGCGAAGACGAACGCACCACCTATCGGATCAAGGCGGGTGTGCCCGGGCCGCTGGTGGAGGCGGCGATCATGGACACCGATGGCAACTTCTTGCCTGCCGACGGCGAATCCCAGGGCGAGCTGGTACTGCGCGCACCCTGGCTCACCGAGGGCTATTACAACGAGCCGCAAAAGGGCGCCGAGCTGTGGGCCGGTGGCTGGATGCACACCGGTGATGTCGCCACCCTGGATGCGTTCGGCGTGATCGATATCCGTGACCGCATCAAGGATGTGATCAAGACCGGTGGCGAGTGGGTCTCGTCCCTGGCCCTGGAAGACCTGGTCAGCCGCCACCCGGCGGTACGCGAAGTAGCGGTGGTGGGCATGGCCGACCCGCAGTGGGGCGAGCGCCCGTTTGCCCTGTTGGTGTTGCGTGATGGCCATGTGATAGGGGCTCGTGAGCTCAAGGAACACCTCAAGCCGTTCGTTGAATTGGGCCACTTGAGCAAGTGGGCGATTCCGAGCCAGATCGCCGTTGTTACTGAAATTCCCAAGACCAGCGTCGGCAAGCTCGACAAAAAACGTATCCGTATCGACATCATCGAATGGCAGGCCAACAACAGCACGTTCCTGTCGACCCTGTGACGCCGCTTGCCGTCCCCGTTCGGGGGCGGCAATGCTCTATCTCAGGCCTTTACTTGTGATTTGTGGAATTTCAGCCATCCTTGCCGCGTCGGCTTTCGTCGACGTGGCGAAAGGGTCGGGGCAGACGGGTTGGTGATGCAAATCACACTTTAGAGGGATCAAGCACTACCCCCTGCTGGCTATAGTCCCTTCCAGAGTTTTTCGCGGATGTTGCGCTTCGGGTGAAGGTGGCCCGGTTGTCGCTCGGCATTGGAATCGTTGTATCCCGGCCGTTACATGCATCTTCCGAAAGAGCTCGCTGCCATAACAATAAAATGCACATGGAGTAGCGTCGATGACCTCAGTAAACCAGTTCTGGCGCCGGGCACGTCTGCCCCTGGCCGTCAGTCTCGCTTCTACGCTCGCCGGGCCCGCATTCGGCGTCAGTTTCAACATTGGTGAAATCGAAGGGAGCTTTGACTCATCCCTGTCGGTGGGCGCCAGTTGGAGCACGTCCAAGGCCAATCGCGACCTGATCGGCGTGAATAACGGCGGCAAGGGCTTGTCGCAGACCTCCGATGACGGGCACCTGAACTTCAAGCGCGGAGAAACCTTTTCGAAGATCTTCAAAGGTATCCATGATCTGGAGCTGAAATACGGCGACACCGGTGTGTTTGTGCGTGGCAAGTACTGGTACGACTTTGAACTCAAGGACGAAAGCCGTCCGTTCAAGGACATCAGCGACAACAACCGCAAGGAAGGCGCCAAGTCTTCCGGCGGGCAGATCCTCGATGCGTTCGTCTACCACAACTACTCGATCGCCGATGCGCCGGGTTCCGTGCGTTTCGGCAAGCAAGTAGTGAGCTGGGGCGAAAGTACCTTCATTGGCGGCGGTATCAACTCGATCAACCCGATCGACGTCTCGGCGTTTCGCCGTCCGGGGGCCGAGATCAAGGAAGGCCTGATTCCGGTCAACATGTTCTATGTGTCGCAGACGCTGACCGATAACTTGTCGGCGGAAGCGTTTTATCAGTTGGAGTGGGACCAGACCGTTACCGACAACTGCGGCACTTTCTTCTCGCAGCCTGATGTTATTTCCGACGGCTGCAGTAACAATTTGCGAGTGTTGAACAGCCGTCGCTTCCTGCCTGCCGCAGTGCTGCCAGGGCTCGCCGCAAATGGCGTAGACGTCAATAATGAGGGTGTATTGGTGCGTCGCGGCGCGGACCGTGATGCGCGCGACAGTGGTCAGTTCGGTGTCGCGTTCCATTACAACTTCGAGCCTCTGGATACAGAGTTCGGCGCTTACTTCATGAACTATCACAGCCGCGCGCCAATCTTCAGTGCCCAGGGCGCCCCACAGTCGGCCTACACCGGCGCAACGCCAGGGGTGCCTGCCCAATTGCGTCCATTGGTGGTCGCGGGTAACTCCAATTATTTCGTTGAGTACCCGGAGGATATTCGTCTCTATGGCTTGAGTTTCTCCACTACCCTGCCCACGGGGACGGCATGGAGCGGCGAGTTGAGCTACCGCCCGAATGCCCCGGTCCAGTTGAGTACGACAGACATTCTGTTTGCCGGTGTCACGCCGCTTCCGCCCTTCAACAATGCATCTGTGTTGAAAGGGTCGCCGGGTCAGGACTTGCATGGTTATAACCGTAAGGAAGTCACCCAGTTCCAAACCACCTTCACGCACTTCTTCGATCAAGTCATGGGCGCCAGTCGCTTGACCACCGTCGGCGAAATCGGCGTGACGCACGTCGGTGGGCTGGAGAGTAAATCTCAGGCGCGTTATGGCCGCGACCCTGTGTTCGGTCCGGGCCAGTTACCTGGTGGTTTCTGTACCGCCCTTAACAACTCCACCGCTCAAGGCGGCGGCCAGGCCAATGCTGCCAACCTCAACACCAACTGCAACAACGACGGCTACACCACCGCAACGTCCTGGGGCTACCGCGCTCGTGCCATCTGGGAATACCCGGACGTGTTCGCCGGCGTCAACCTCAAGCCCAACGTGGCCTGGTCCCATGACGTCAAAGGTTACTCGCCAGGCCCCGGCGGCAACTTCGAAGAGGGGCGCAAGGCGGTCAGCCTGGGCCTGGATGCCGAATACCAGAACACCTACACCGCCAGCCTGGCCTACACCAACTTCTTTGGTGGCAAGTTCAGCACGGTGAATGACCGCGATTTCGTCGCCCTGAGCTTCGGCGCCAACTTCTAAGCACACTCTTTTCAAGTGGTATGTATTCAGGAAGTCCAGAACATGAAAATAACTAAAAGTCTGTTGCACGTGGGTGTGCTTGGGCTGTCGATCCTGGCGAGCAACGTCATGGCGGCGGTGTCGGCGGATGAAGCCGCCAAGCTGGGCACCAGCCTGACCCCGATGGGCGCCGAAATGGCCGGGAACGCGGCCGGTACCATCCCCAAATGGTCACCGATGCCGGTGAACGCAGGGGCGGTGGATGCCAAGGGTTTCCTGGCCAACCCGTACGCCAGCGAACAACCGCAGTTCACCATCACCGCGCAGAACGTCGAGCAATACAAAGACAAACTGGCCCCCGGGCAGTACGCGATGTTCAAGCGTTACCCGGACAGCTTCAAGATGCCGGTGTACCCGACTCATCGCGGCGCCACGGTGCCGGCTGACGTGTTCGCCTCCATCAAGAAAAACGCCACCACGACCAACCTGGTGTCCGGCGGCAACGGCCTGGAAAACTTCGAGACGGCGGTGCCGTTCCCGATTCCGAAAAGCGGCGTCGAGGTGATCTGGAACCACATCACCCGTTATCGCGGCGGTAGCGTCACGCGCCTGGTGACCCAGGCCACCCCGCAAACCAACGGTTCCTACAGCCTGGTGTACTTCCGCGACCAATTCGTGTTCCGCGACAAAATGAAGGACTTCGACCCGAAAAACCCCGGCAACGTACTGTTCTACTTCAAGCAGCAAGTCACCGCGCCGGCGCGTCTGGCCGGTGGTGTGCTGCTGGTGCACGAGACCCTGGACCAGGTCAAGGAACCGCGTTCGGCGTGGGTCTACAACGCCGGGCAACGCCGCGTGCGCCGGGCGCCGCAGGTGTCCTATGACGGGCCGGGCACGGCCGCCGATGGCCTGCGCACCTCCGACAACCTCGACATGTACAACGGCGCGCCGGACCGCTACGACTGGAAACTGGAAGGCAAGAAGGAAATCTACATCGCCGCCAACAGCTACAAGATCGACGATCCGAAGTTGAAATACGCCGACATCATCAAGGCCGGCCACATCAACCAGGACCTGACGCGCTACGAGCTGCGCCGCGTCTGGCATGTGGTCGCGACCTTGAAGGAAGGCCAGCGCCACATCTATGCCAAACGTGACTTCTACATCGACGAGGACACCTGGCAAGCTGCGGTGATCGACCATTACGACGGCCGTGGCCAACTGTGGCGCGTCGCCGAAGCCCATGCCGAGAACTACTACGACAAGCAAGTGCCGTGGTATGCCCTGGAAACCCTCTACGACTTGCAGTCCGGCCGCTACCTGGCCCTGGGCATGAAGAACGAAGAGAAGCAGGCGTATGACTTCGGCTTCACCGCCACCACCAGCGACTTCACCCCGGCAGCCCTGCGCCAGGACGGCGTTCGCTAACCTGCGCTGATCCTCAAATGTGGGAGGGGGCTTGCCCCCGATAGCGGCGCGACAGTCGATGCATGTATTGACTGACCCACCGCCATCGGGAGCAAGCTCCCTCCCACATTTTGTTTGGGGTGTCTGTAGCGATATTTTTTGTCGCAGTTCTTTTTCAGACATTTGTTGCAAAGATCTACAATCCCGCCGCTTTTACCGCTAGTCTGCGGACATCTGCAATGCCGACAACAGCCTTCTACAAGAGCCCGGCGATGACTGATCTGTCCCGAATCCAGGGGCCTGCCGGCGCGGTAATTCCAAGCCTGGGAGGCCGTTTCTACAGGCCGCCGTTGCCCGACGGTTACGTGCTGCGCCCACGCCTGTGCGAACGCCTGGGCGCCGGCCTGGAAGGACGGCTGTTGCTGGTCAGCGCGCCGGCGGGGTTCGGCAAGAGTTCCCTGGCGGTCGAGTTCTGCCAGAGCCTGCCGGCCCACTGGCAAAACCTGTGGCTGGGCCTGAGCCCGCGGGACAACGACCCTGGCCGTTTTCTCGAGCGCCTGCTCGAAGGCTTGCGCGCGTATTTCCCGCAACTGGGTGCCCAGTCCCTGGGCTTGCTGAAAATGCGTCAGCGTCACCAACCCTTCGCCTTTGAAGAATGGCTCGATGGCCTGCTCGATGAGCTGACGGTGCATTTGTCTGTCCACGCGCCGCTGCTGCTGGTGCTCGATGACTACCATTTGGCCCAGGGGCCGGTGCTGGACCGTTGCCTGCAGTTTTTCCTCAATCATTTGCCCGATGGCCTGGTGATGCTGGTTACCAGCCGCCAGCGTCCGGACTGGCACCTGGCGCGCCTGCGCCTGTCGCGGCACCTGCTGGAATTGCATGAGCAGGACCTGCGCCTGACCCATGACGAATCCCTGGCCGTGCTGCACCGGCACAGCAGTTCGCTGCGCGGTGAGGCTCTGGAGAACCTGATCCGTCGCAGTGAGGGCTGGGTCGCCGGCCTGCGCTTCTGGCTGCTGGCGGCCTCCGAAGCCGGCAGCGACGGTGCCTTGCCCCAGGGCCTGAACGGCGGCGAAGGGCTGATTCGCGATTATTTGCTGGAAGAGGTCATCGACTGCCTGCCTGCGCAGGTGCAGGCGTTTCTGTATGACACCGCGCCCCAGGAGCGTTTCTGCGGCGAGCTGTGCGACGCGATCCGCGAGGCCCATGACAGCCCGGAAATCCTGCGCTACCTGCAGGCCCACCAGGTATTTCTGGTGCCGTTGGATGAACAGGGCCACTGGTACCGTTATCACCATTTGTTTTCCGACCTGCTGCGCGCGCGCCGCGAGAAGAGCGCCACCTTGCCCCTGGCCAGTCTGCACCTGCGGGCCTGTCGCTGGTTCAACGCCCAGGGCCTGATTGATGAGGCGGTGGAGCAGGCGCTGCGGGCCGGTCACCTGGATGTGGCGGCGAACCTGGTGCAGAACCTGTCCGAGGAGCAACTGCTGGCGGAACAGAATGTCGGCATGTTGCTGCGCTGGAAAATGGACTTGCCCGACAGCCTGTTGATCAGCACGCCGCGCTTGATCGTGCTCTACAGTTGGGCGCTGGGGTTGGCGTGCCAGTTGGACGCGGCGCAGGAATTATCCAGCTACCTCAGCCGCTTCCTGCCGGCGCCGTCGGCCACCGCGCAGAAATCCATGCTGGCCCAATGGCTGGCACTGAGCGGGATCATCGCCCGCGGGCGAGGGGACCGCGAATTGACCCAGCGCTATTGCAGCGAGGCCCTGGAAAGCCTGCCGCACAAGCGTTATGGCCAGCGCCTGATGTGCCTGTCGACCTTGTCCAACCTGGCGATCGTCGATGCCGATCTCTGGCGTGCCCGTGGCCTGAATCGTGAGTCCCTGGAATTGGCGCAGCGTGTCGGTAACCCGCTGTTTGAAGCCCTGGCCCATTACGACCGCGCCCGGGTGCTGCAGGCGCGCGGCGAGGTCCTGCGTGCCCTGGACGAAGTGCGCCAGGGCCTGCAGCGCCTGCACGGGCTGGCGGCTCAGCGGCTGTATGCCGTGCGCGCGCGATTGTCGCTCTATGAAGGTTTCCTGTTGCTGCTGCGTTACCAGCCCGAAGCCGGCCTTGCGCGGTTGCGCGCCGGCCTGACTGAAGCCCGCGCCTGCCGGGATATCAGCGTGCTGATCGGACATTGTGTGATCGCCAGCTTCGAAGGCCGGCGTGGCGATTTTTCCACGGCCTTTGCCGAACTGGCCGAGGCTGAACGCCTGATGCACATCTGGGACGTGCCGCCGATCTACTACCTGGCGATGATCACCCTGATCAAATGCGAGCTGTGGCTGGCCCAGGGCCGTACCGACCTGGCCGAGGCCTGGCTGGCCCGGCTGGGACAGACCTACACCGGTGAGCAGGCCGCCGCCGCACCGGAGTTTCACCCGCACTTGCCGCAACATGTGGAGCTGCAACAGGCCGCGCTGGATGCCATTCGCCAACAGCCCGACAAGGCGCTGCAACGGCTTGAGGACGTGGCGCAACAGGCGCTCAACAGCGGTCGCCAGATAATCGCCCTGATCGCCCTGGCCCAGCAGGCGCATTTGTTGCTGGCGTGTGGTCAGCAAACCAGGGCCGGGTTGGTGCTGGCCCGCGCCCTCGAAGCCGGCACCGGGGGCGCACTGCAACCGTTCCAGCGGTTGCTGGAGCAATACCCGCAGTGGATGCGCGAGCAGTTGGGCAAGCATCCACACGTTCTGCTGAACCAGGCCTTGCTGGCGTTGCTACCGGCAGTCACCTGTGTTGAAAGCGCGCCTCATCATGAAACCCTGAGCACACGTGAGCTGGCGGTACTGCAACTGATCGCCCAGGGCTGTTCCAACCAGGAGATCAGCAACCAGCTGTTCATTTCCCTGCACACCGTGAAAACCCACGCCAGCCATATCAACAGCAAGCTCGGCGTGGAGCGCCGTACCCAGGCGGTGGCGCGGGCCAAGTCGATGGGGCTGTTGGGCTGATGGCGCTGCGCATTGTGCATCGTTTAATTAAACGATCCACCGCTGTCGGGAGCACGTACCTCCCGAACCTGAATGATCCATGGCCTGGCTCCGGTTTGCGCCTCGCTCACGGAATTTTTACCGTTTGTCGTGTTCTAAACCCGGCACAGGTCCGTTGCCCACGTCCTCTGCATCACCGAATGCAAAAGTAGGAGCTTCCTTCATGTTCACTCCGCGTCGTCTGCTTGTTGTTGCTACCGCCGTAGCCCTTTTATCCGGCTGCGCTTCACCTAATCCTTATGATGGCAGCCAGGGACAGGCCGGCAATGGTTCCGAGAGCGGCATGAGCAAGACCGCCAAGTACGGCGGCCTCGGCGCGCTGGCCGGGGCATTGGCCGGTGCGGCCATCGACCATAACCACCGTGGCAAGGGCGCGCTGATTGGCGCAGTGGTCGCGGGCGCCGGCGCTGCAGGCTATGGCTACTACGCCGACCAGCAAGAGAAAAAACTGCGCGAAAGCATGGCCAATACCGGCGTTGAAGTGCAACGCCAGGGTGACCAGATCAAGTTGATCATGCCCGGCAATATCACCTTCGCCACCAACTCCGACGCTATCGCCAGCAGCTTCTACCAGCCGTTGAACAACCTGGCCAACTCCCTCAAGCAGTTCAACCAGAACACCATCCAGATCGTTGGCTACACCGACAGCACCGGCAGTCGCCAGTTGAACATGGACCTGTCCCAGCGCCGTGCGCAGAGCGTGGCCAACTACCTGACTTCCCAAGGCGTCAGTGCCGCCAACCTGAGCGCACGCGGTGCCGGCCCGGATAATCCGATTGCCAGTAACGCCGACGTCAATGGTCGTGCCCAGAACCGTCGTGTAGAAGTGAACCTTGGTCCGATCCCGGGCCAGCAGTACGGCCAGCCGGGCGCCCAGCAACAGGCGCCGCAGCAGAACAACCAGTTCCAGGGCAACCCGTACTCGCAATACCAGTAAACAACCGATACAAAAAAGGGCGCCGTGCAGTCAATGCACGGCGCCCTTTTTCATGGCTGACGGTTACATGGATCGTTCCCACGCAGAGCGTGGGAACGATCACCTGGGCACTGACGGTTACATCAGTCGATGTATTCGAACACCTTCACGATTTTCTGCACACCCGACACGCCCTGTACCAGGTTGGCCGCGCGAGTGGCTTCAGCCTGGGTCAGCAGGCCCATCATGTAGACGATGCCGTTGTCGGTGACGATCTTGATGCGCGAGCCCGGCACGGCGCTGTCGGTAAGCATCTGCGCCTTGATCTTGGTGGTCAGCAACGCATCGTTGCTGATCGCCAGCAGGGTGATCGGGTCCATGACCTGCAGTTCGTTGTGCACCTTCTTGACCCGCTGCACCGTCGAGGCAGCCTGTTCGGCCTGGGCCTTGAGCTCTTCGCGCGGAGTCTGGCCGGCCAGCAGCACGACGCCGTTGAAGCTGGTCACGACGATGCGCGATGCGCCATTACCCAGGTCCGTGGCCGCTTTGGCGACGTTGACCTTGACCTTGGTTTCGATCAGCGAGTCATCGATGGTGCTGCCGAATGTGCGTGTGCCCCGGTCGTCCTGGATGGGGGTGTCCCGTGTTGCGGTGATTGCCGTGCTGCAACCGCTGATGGCAAGGCACAGCGTGATGGCCAAAAGGCTAAGGCGGTTAACGGTCATTCTTCACTCCCGAACAGTTGGCTGTCGATCAGATCGCACAGGCAGTGGATCGCCAGCAGGTGGACTTCTTGAATGCGTGCAGTGACATTGGCCGGGACGCGAATCTCCACGTCCTCAGGCAGCAGCAATGAGGCCATGCCGCCGCCGTCGCGCCCGGTCAAGGCTACGACAATCATTTCGCGATCATGTGCGGCCTGGATCGCTTGAATGATGTTCGCCGAGTTGCCGCTGGTGGAAATCGCCAGCAACACATCGCCCGGCTGGCCGAGGGCGCGGATCTGTTTGGAGAAGATTTCGTTGTAGCTGTAGTCGTTGGCGATCGAGGTGATCGTCGACGTGTCGGTGGTCAGGGCGATCGCCGGCAGGCTCGGGCGCTCGCGCTCGAAGCGGTTGAGCAGCTCGGAGGAAAAATGCTGGGCGTCACCGGCCGAGCCGCCGTTACCGCACGAAAGCATTTTGCCTTCGTTGAGCAAGGCATTGACCATGACCTGACTGGCTTGCTCGATGTGCGGTGCAAGTACGTCCATCGCCTGTTGCTTGGTGTCGATGCTGGCCTGGAAAAGCTGGCGAATTCGGGATTGCATGTCCATCTGTGTGACCTTAATTAGCGCGGCTGTTTGACACGGAAATGTGCAGCCCGCAAAGCAAAGAGCAAAAGTGTGTGGTGAAGGTGCCGGGTGAGTCAGCTGTCGAAGGCATCTTTGAGCCAGTTCAGATCAGCAGGGCCCGACGGTGTGCTTTCTATGGCAACCACATCGAAACGGCAGGGGGAATTGGCCCAGCGATGCTCTTTTAACAGGAAAAACTGCGCGGCGAGTATCAGCTTCTGACGCTTGCGCCCATCGATACTGGCGAGCGCGCCACCCCATTGTGCGTGTTTTCTGTAGCGGACTTCGACGAATACTACTGTATCGCCGTCAAGCATGACCAGATCAAGCTCACCGCGTTTACATAACCAGTTCTGCGCCAGAAGACGCAGACCCTGTTGCTGCAGGTAGCTCAATGCTTGGTGTTCGGCATCCTTGCCGCTTTGTGCGCTGGACCGCTCGGGCATCAGCGCGGGGTGTCCGGCAGGCGTTGGATTTCGCCGCCGACAAACTTCGCCCAAGGCATCTGGCGGTCAACGCGCTGGTTGGCGCCGATGCCCAGGTTACCGGAGAGACCGTCGACCCGGGTGTCCGGCAGCGCCTTGAGCTGGCCCAGGCGTGGCGCCAGGCGATAGGCATCGACGCCCATCGCGTAGAGCCGGCCCAGGCTGCCATTGGCTTGCGGCCATTGTGCGGCAACCTGGTTGCGCAGCGGGTCGGTGGTGTTGAGCAACCAAGGGGTTTCGCAGAACATCACGTTGGTCATGTCCAGGTACTGGTTGCGGTCGCCGCTGGCGCTGAATACGTGGGAAGTCGCGTAGACAGGCACATCACCGGCGTATTGGAAGTTCAGGGTCGGCTTGATCTGCTGGGCCAGTTGCGGGGTCACGGCCAGGAAGATGAACTCGATGTCCTGGCGACGCGACGGCTGGGCGGCAACGTCAGTACCGACGGTGCTTTGCAGGCTCTTGGCGCGGCCTTCGCTCTTGCGCAGCTGGAACAGGTCAGCGATCTGCTGGGCCAAAGCCACCGGCTGATCGACGTACTCGACGCCCATGACGGTGCCGCCGTTGGCTTCCCAATCCTGACGGAACGCTTTGTACACACGCTCGCCCCATTCGCCACGGGGCACCATGGCGGCGGCGCGGTGCAGGCCGTCGGCCCGGGCGCGGCGCGACACTTCACGGGCTTCGTCTTCAGCGGCCAGGCCGAACTGGAACAGTTGCGCCGGGCCTTGATCGGTTTCGCTGTAGTTCAGCGCCAGGGTGGTGATGGGGAGTTGCGGGCGAGCACTGAGCTGTTTGACCAGCGGCTTTTCCAGTGGGCCGACCACCAGTTGCACGCCGGCGGCCTGGGCCTTGGCGTAGAAGTCGTCGATGGAGGTCAGGCGCGAGCTGTCGTAAAACTCAATCACGGGCGGTTTCTGCCCGGCCTGTTCGGCCTGGTAGTGCGCGGCCATGAAGCCTTCACGCAACGCCTTGCCGACGGCCGCCAGGGCGCCTTCCTGCGGCAGCAACAGGGCGATCTTGTTGAGCGGCTGGCTGGCCAGTTCCTTGAGTTTGGTCAGCGGCGTCGGCAATTGCACCGCCGCCGGATGGCCCGGGTTGCGCGCACGCCAGGTGTCGATGGCGGTTTGCTGTTGTTCCAGTGTGCCGGCGCCCTTGACCGCCTGGGCCAGGGTGATCCAGCCGTCCAGCGTCGGGTTGCCGGTCGCTTGCAACTGCTCGGACGGCAGTGCGGCAATCAGCGCCCAGATCGCTTCGTGATTGTTGTTGGCCGCGTCGCCGCTGAGCAGAGGCGCCATGGCGACACGCTCGCGCGCCGCAGCCAGGGTCTGGCCGTCGGCTTCATAGGCGCGGGCATGCACGGTGCCGGTGCGGACCTGCTGATCGGCCGGCAGCTCCTTCAGGCTTTGCAGGCTGGGATGGTCCAACGCCGTCAAGGCAGCCTTGGGCTGGTTGCGGGTCATCGCCAGTTCCGCTGCCAGGGTGCTGGCAAATATCTGCCCGGCTGGCTTCAGCACATTCAGGGGCACCTGGGCCAGGATCTGCGAGGAACGGCCAGCATTGTTCTGCCGGTAGGCCAGGTCAGCCGCACTCAGGCGCAGCAACGCGGCCTTTTCCGGCGTGCTGGCGGCGGTGGCCTGTTCAAGCAATTGCTCGATACTAGCATCCGGGGTGCGTGGAAGGTCGCCAAGACTCGACGAGGGCGAGCTGGCGCAAGCGGCCAGCAAGGCAGCGAGGCAGAGGGCGGAGAGCAGCCGCAGGCAAGCGATCATGTAAGTGTTCCTGATACCGATCAAATTAGCGTGGAAGTGTACCCAAGCACTGGCTCAGGCGCGATGTTCGTGGCGTGAAACCGTGGATTTAGGTCGTGCAATTGTTGCCGGTTGCTAACAATGGCTGAAACGACATCCGCCGTGACGGCATATTTTCAGCGCGTCGACGCGCTACAATGTGGCTTTTGCCAATCATCGAGGTGTGCGTTTTGACTGCTCCAGGTCCTTTGAATTCCACTGCAGGCTCGCTTTTTGTCGTGGCGACGCCGATTGGCAACCTGGACGACATCAGTGCGCGGGCATTGAAGGTGTTGCGCGAGGTCAAATTGATCGCGGCGGAAGACACGCGGCACTCCCAACGGTTGATGCAGCATTTTGGTATCAGCACGCCACTGGCGGCGTGCCATGAACACAACGAGCGCGAGGAGGGCAGCCGTTTTATCACCCGTTTGCTGGCGGGTGATGATGTTGCGCTGATCTCCGATGCGGGCACGCCGCTGATTTCCGACCCCGGGTACCATCTGGTCCGACAGGCGCGCGCCGCAGGTATCAATGTAGTGCCTGTTCCGGGAGCGTGCGCGCTGATTGCTGCATTATCTGCAGCCGGCTTGCCGTCGGACCGTTTTATCTTCGAAGGCTTCCTGCCCGCCAAGACCGTAGGGCGTCGCGCCCGTCTCCAGGCGTTGAAGGAAGAGCCGCGCACCCTGATTTTCTACGAAGCCCCGCACCGCATCCTGGAATGCCTGCAGGATATGGAGCTGGTGTTCGGCGGCGAGCGCCTGGCGCTGCTGGCGCGTGAGTTGACCAAGACCTTCGAGACCCTCAAGGGCCTGCCCCTGGAAGAGCTGCGCGGGTTTGTCGAAGGCGACAGCAATCAGCAGCGTGGCGAGTGCGTCGTGCTGGTGGCCGGCTGGACGGCTCCCGAGAGTGAGGACGCAGTCGGTAGCGAAGCCATGCGCATCCTCGATTTGCTGTTAAAGGAAATGCCGCTCAAGCGCGCCGCTGCCCTGGCGGCGGAAATTACCGGGGTGCGCAAGAATGTGTTGTATCAAGCCGCGCTCGATAAACAGAAAGCCGAATAGTTCCGGGGCCGGGCCGGTGTTTCGTCCGAACGTGATGGCAATGCTGCACTTTTAATACTTGTCCTGAAGCCGTCGTGCCGTTAACCTGCGCGGCGGAGAGTCGATTGGACAGTCGCTGCCTTCTATGAAAATTAGGGGGGGGAGGAAAGTCCGGGCTCCATAGGGCGAAGTGCCAGGTAATGCCTGGGAGGCGTGAGCCTACGGAAAGTGCCACAGAAAATAACCGCCTAAGCACTTCGGTGCCGGTAAGGGTGAAAAGGTGCGGTAAGAGCGCACCGCACGACTGGCAACAGTTCGTGGCTAGGTAAACCCCACTTGGAGCAAGACCAAATAGGGTCCCAAGGCGTGGCCCGCGCTGGGACCGGGTAGGTTGCTAAAGATGTCCAGTGATGGCCATCGTAGACGAATGACTGTTCAAGACAGAACCCGGCTTACAGATCGACTCTCCACCTTTTTTCCTTCCATCCGTACCTCGGGTGGAAACCGGTAGTAACGCAAGAATCCCTCCCTGCCAAATCATTGGCAGATGCGTCTTCGTAATACCAAAAAAATCTTACTCTTAATAAATTACTTTAACTTTGAGCCTCAGCTCTTTGAGTTGGCTGCGCTTGTTGAGTCAAAAACAACGCTGAAGTCGGGTTTCTCCTCTCTTTACGCTCGTAAATCTCCGTTCTGTAAGGCTTTTCCTTCTATCCGCGCCTTGACGGTGTGGTGGGCGCATTCCTATAGTGTGCGCAAGTGGCGGAAAGTGGCACAAAGTGGGTTTTTTGAACGTAAAACGCTAAAATTTGGAGAAACGCATCTGTGTTTCGCGGAGCTAACGCTATCAGTCTCGATGCAAAAGGCCGTCTCGCTATGCCGAGCCGGTATCGTGACGAGCTCATTTCGCGAAGTTCAGGGCAGTTAATCATCACGATTGACGCTGTTGACCCTTGTTTATGTGTTTACCCCCTCGATGAGTGGGAGTTGATCGAAACCAAGTTGCGCGCGCTGCCTTCATTGCGTGAAGAAAACCGCCGCCTGCAGCGTTTGCTGATCGGTAATGCCGTCGACCTTGAACTCGATGGCAGCGGTCGTTTCCTGGTGCCTCCGCGGTTGCGCGAATACGCCAGGCTCGACAAGCGCGCGATGCTGGTAGGCCAATTGAACAAGTTCCAATTGTGGGACGAAGATGCCTGGGATGCTGTTTCTGCAGCTGACCTGGCTGCTATTCAACAACCGGGCGCCATGCCTGATGAACTGCGTGATTTGATCCTGTGACTATTGATAGCGGCTTTAACCACATCACCGTACTGCTTGACGAAGCCGTTGAGGCTCTCGCCGTACGCGCGGATGGCTGCTATCTGGATGGCACCTTCGGCAGGGGCGGGCACAGTCGGTTGATACTCAGCCAGCTCGGGCCCGACGGTAAACTCCTCGGGTTCGACAAAGACCCTCAAGCGATTGCCACCGGGCAAGCGCTAGCGGCCGAAGACGGCCGCTTTGTCGTTGTGCAGCGCAGCTTTGCCGAGCTTGGCGCCGAAGTCGCCGAGCGCGGCATGGCGGGCAAGGTGGCCGGGGTTCTGCTCGACCTGGGCGTGTCTTCGCCGCAGCTCGATGACCCGGAGCGCGGCTTCAGCTTCATGAACGACGGCCCCCTCGACATGCGCATGGACCCGACGCGTGGCGTCAGCGCCGCGCAGTTCATCGCCACCGCGCCAGTCGAAGAAATCGCCCGGGTGTTCAAGGAATACGGTGAAGAACGCTTCGCCGGCCGCATGGCCCGCGCCGTGGTCGAGCGCCGCGAGATCCAGCCGTTCGAACGCACCGCCGACCTGGCCGAAGTGCTGAAAGTCGCCAATCCGGCCTGGGAGAAGGGCAAGAACCCGGCGACCCGTGCGTTCCAGGGCTTGCGCATTCACGTCAACAACGAATTGGGCGATCTGGAGGCCGGCCTCGAGGCTGCCCTCGAGGCGCTGGAAGTGGGCGGTCGCCTGGTGGTGATCAGTTTCCATTCCCTGGAAGACCGCATCGTCAAACTGTTCATGCGGCGTCTGGTCAAGGGCGAATCGGACAACCTGCCGCGCAACCTGCCGGTGCGTTTCGAAGCCTTTGTGCCGAAAATCAAAATCCATGGCAAAGCGCAGTTCGCCTCCGACGCCGAACTCAAGGCCAACCCACGTTCCCGTAGCGCCGTCATGCGCGTCGCGGAGAAGTTGCGGTGAGCAAGCTTTTCGCCAAACCCCTGCCGGGCGGCAGCTTCTTTATGTTGTTGCTGTTTGTCGGCGTGCTGGTGTCCGCGATTGCGGTGTCCTACAGCGCGCATTGGAACCGTCAGTTGCTCAATACCCTCTACGGGGAATTGAGCGTGCGCGACAAGGCGCAGGCGGAATGGGGTCGGCTGATCCTGGAGCAGAGCACCTGGACGGCCCATAGCCGTATCGAAGTGCTGGCCACCGAACAACTGAAAATGCACATTCCGGGCGCTGCCGACGTTCGCATGGTGGCGCCATGATGAAGCTCGAGGGCGCACTCTACCCATGGCGCTTCCGTCTGATGCTCGGCTTGCTGGCGTTGATGGTAGGCGCGATCGTCTGGCGGATCTTCGACCTGCAGGTGGTCGACCGTGACTTCCTGATCGGCCAGGGCGACGCCCGTAGCCTGCGACATATCCCGATTCCCGCGCACCGCGGCCTGATCACCGACCGTAACGGCGAGCCCCTGGCCGTGAGTACGCCGGTGACCACCCTGTGGGCCAACGCCAAGGAATTGCAGGTGGCCAAGGACAAGTGGCCCGAACTCGCCGCTGCCCTGGGGCAGGATCGCAAAGCCCTGACCGAGCGCCTGGAAGCCCAGGCCAATAAAGAATTCATCTACCTGGTTCGCGGGCTCACCCCTGAGCAGGGTCAGCAAGTGCTCGACCTTAAAATTCCCGGTGTCTATGGCATCGAGGAATTTCGTCGTTTCTACCCGGCCGGGGAAACCACTGCGCACATGGTCGGTTTTACCGATATCGATGACCATGGCCGCGAAGGGGTCGAGTTGGCCTACGACGAATGGCTGGCCGGGGTTCCGGGCAAGCGCCAGGTCATCAAGGACCGGCGCGGCAGACTGATCAAGGATGTACAGGTCACCAAGAACGCCAAGGCCGGCAAGCCCTTGGCGTTGTCGATTGACTTGCGCCTGCAGTACCTGGCCAACCGTGAGCTGCGTAACGCGATCATCGAGAACGGCGCAAAAGCCGGCAGCCTGGTGATCATGGACGTGAAGACCGGCGAGATCCTCGCCATGGTCAACCAGCCGACGTACAACCCGAACAACCGTCGCAACCTGCAACCGGCGATGATGCGCAACCGCGCCATGATCGACGTGTTCGAGCCGGGTTCGACCATGAAAGCCATCTCCATGAGCGCCGCCCTGGAAACCGGACGCTGGAAGCCCAGCGACAAGGTCGAGGTGTATCCAGGTACGTTGCAGTTGGGCAAATACACCATTCGTGACGTGTCCCGTACCGAGGGCCCGGTGCTGGACCTGACCGGCATCCTGATCAACTCCAGTAACGTGGGCATGAGCAAGGTCGCCTTTGATATCGGCGGCGAGACCATCTACCACCTGGCGCAAAAAATCGGCCTGGGTCAACCCACCGGGCTCGACTTCCCCGGTGAGCGCGTAGGCAACCTGCCGAACTACCGTGACTGGAAAAAAGCCGAGACCGCCACGCTGTCCTACGGCTACGGCCTGTCGGTGACCGCGATCCAGCTGGCCCATGCTTTCTCTGTATTGGCCAATAACGGCCGCATGGTTCCGCTGAGCCTGATCCATGTCGACGAAGCGCCGAAGGCCACCCAGGTGATCCCGGAGAAAGTCGCCAAGACCATGCAAGGCATGCTGCAACAAGTGATCGAGGCGCCGCGTGGTGTATTCCGCGCCCAGGTGCCGGCTTATCACGTGGCCGGCAAGTCCGGTACCGCACGTAAAACCTCGGTCGGCACCAAGGGCTATGCGGAAAATTCCTATCGCTCGCTGTTCGCCGGTTTCGGCCCGATGAGCGACCCACGCTACGCCATCGTCGTGGTGATCGATGAGCCGAGCAAGGCCGGTTACTTCGGTGGCCTGGTCTCGGCGCCGGTGTTCAGCAAAGTCATGTCCGGCACCCTGCGCCTGATGAACATCACGCCGGACAATCTGCCTCCGACCCAGCAAGCGAACGCCGCACCGCCGGTAGCCGCCGTAAAAGCCAATGGAGGGCGCGGCTGATGTCTCTTAGCCTGAACAAGATTTTTGCCCACGCCGGCCGCGATCTGTTGATCCGCGAGTTGAGCCTGGACAGCCGCACGGTACGCGCCGGTGACTTGTTCCTGGCGGTGCCTGGTGGCAAATTCGATGGCCGTGCGCACATCGCCGATGCCCTGCAGCGTGGCGCTGCCGCCGTGGCCTATGAAGTGGATGGCGCCACTGTGCTGCCAATCACCGATGTGCCGTTGATTCCGGTGAAGAACCTGGCCGCCCAGCTGTCCGACATCGCCGGGCGCTTCTATGGCGAGCCGAGCCGCCACCTCAACCTGGTGGGCGTAACCGGCACCAACGGCAAGACCAGCGTGACTCAGTTGGTCGCCCAGGCGCTGGACCTGTTGGGCCAGCATTGCGGCATCGTCGGTACCCTGGGCACCGGCTTTTATGGCGCGTTGCAAAGCGGCCTGCACACCACGCCGAACCCGATTGCCGTGCAGGCGACCCTGGCCGACCTGAAAAAGGCCGGTGCCAGGGCGGTTGCCATGGAAGTCTCGTCCCATGGCCTGGACCAGGGCCGCGTGACGGCGTTGGCGTTTGATGTGGCCGTGATGACCAACCTGTCCCGGGATCATCTGGACTACCACGGCACCATGGAGGCGTACGCCGCCGCCAAGGCCAAGCTGTTCGCCTGGAATGATCTGAAATGCCGGGTGGTCAACCTCGACGACGCGTTTGGCCGCCAGCTGGCTGCCCAGGACAGCGAAGCGCGCCTGATCAGCTACAGCCTGGAGGATTCCAGCGCCTACCTGTATTGCCGTGAGGCCCAATTCAATGACGAAGGCGTGCGCGCTACGTTGGTTACGCCTCAGGGCGAACACCATTTGCGCAGCACCTTGCTCGGTCGCTTCAACCTGAGCAACGTGCTCGCCGCTATCGGCGCGCTGCTCGGCCTGGATTACGCCCTCGACGAAATACTCAAGGTCTTGCCGAAGCTTGAAGGCCCGGCCGGTCGCATGCAGCGCCTGGGTGGCGGCACACAACCGTTGGTGGTGGTCGACTACGCTCACACCCCTGATGCCCTGGAAAAAGTCCTGCTGGCGCTGCGCCCCCATGCCAAGGGCAAGCTGTTGTGCCTGTTCGGCTGCGGCGGCGACCGCGATCGCGGCAAGCGTCCGTTGATGGCCGAGATTGTCGAGCGCCTGGCTGACGGCGTGCTGGTGACCGACGACAACCCGCGCAGCGAAGACCCGGGGCGGATTTTCGACGATATCCGCGAAGGCTTCAAAGACACCGCCAACGTCACCTTCGTGGCCGGTCGCGGCGCCGCCATCGCGCAATTGATCGCCAGCGCCAGCGCGGATGACGTGGTCGTGCTGGCCGGCAAGGGGCATGAGGATTACCAGGAAATCAACGGCGAGCGCCATGCCTTTTCCGATCTGGTCGAGGCGGATCGCGCCTTGACTGCCTGGGAGGTCGCCCATGCTTAAGGCGATGACATTCAGCGAACTGGCCCAGGCGTTGTCCGCCCGCGTGCTGTCCAGCGATTGCACGTTCGACGGCGTCAGTATCGACAGTCGCAACATCAAGCCGGGCCAGTTGTTCGTCGCCCTCGCAGGCCCGCGCTTCGATGGCCACGACTACCTTAACGAAGTCGCCGCCAAAGGCGCCGTGGGTGCCCTGGTGCAACGCGAAGTGGCGCACGCCACCTTGCCGCAGCTGCTGGTTGCCGATACCCGCCTGGCCCTGGGCCAACTGGGCGCGCTGAACCGCGCCGCCTTCGACAAGCCGGTTGCCGCCGTCACCGGTTCCAGTGGCAAGACCACCGTCAAAGAGCTGTTGGCCGGTGTACTGCGCACGCGCGGGCCGGTGCTCGCTACCCGTGGCAACCTGAACAATGATTTCGGCGCACCGCTGACCCTGCTCGAACTGGCCCCGGAACACACGGCGGCGGTGATCGAGCTGGGCGCTTCACGCATCGGCGAGATTGCCTACACCGTGGCGCTGACCCAGCCTCACGTCGCCATTATCAATAACGCCGGCACCGCCCACGTCGGTGAGTTCGGTGGCCCGGAAAAAATCGTCGAAGCCAAGGGTGAAATCCTTGAAGGCCTCGACGCCTCGGGCACTGCTGTACTGAATCTGGATGACAAGGCTTTTGAGACCTGGCGTGCACGTGCCGCCGGTCGCAAGGTGCTGACGTTCGCCGTGCTGAACGCCGCGGCCGATTTCCACGCCTCCAACATTACCGTCGATGCACGGGGTTGCCCGTCCTTCACCTTGCACACGCCGCAAGGCAATGAGCACGTGCAACTGAACCTGCTGGGCAACCATAACGTCGCCAACGCCCTGGCCGCCGCCGCTGCCGCTTACGCCCTGGGCGTGTCGCTGTTCGGCATCGCCACAGGCCTGGGCGCGGTGCAGCCGGTCAAGGGGCGCACTGTTGCGCAATTGGCCAGTAACGGCATGCGCGTGATCGATGACACCTACAACGCCAACCCGTCTTCCATCAATGCCGCCGTGGACCTGCTCAACGGCTTCGATGGGCGCAAAGTGCTGGTACTGGGCGATATCGGCGAACTGGGCGACTGGGCCGAGCAAGGCCACCGCGAAGTCGGCGCCTATGCCGCCGGCAAAGTCGACGCGCTCTACGCAGTCGGCCCGAACATGGCTCACGCGGTAGACGCCTTCGGCCCCGGCGCGCGCCATTTCGCGACCCAGGCCGAATTGATCCAGGCGTTGACTGCGGCCGAGCACGACAAACACACAACCATTTTGATCAAGGGATCGCGCAGCGCGGTGATGGAAAACGTCGTCGCAGCCTTGTGTGGCTCAAGTACGGAGAAACATTAATGCTGCTGCTGCTGGCTGAGTATCTGCAACAGTTCCACAAAGGCTTCGCGGTCTTTCAGTACCTGACCCTGCGCGGGATCCTGGGTGTGCTGACCGCGCTGTGTTTGTCGCTGTTCCTGGGGCCGTGGATGATCCGCACCCTGCAGAACCTGCAAATTGGTCAATCGGTTCGCAATGACGGCCCGCAGTCGCACCTGTCCAAGTCCGGCACCCCGACCATGGGCGGTGCGTTGATCCTGTCGTCCATCGGCGTCAGCACCCTGCTCTGGGCGGACCTGCATAACCGCTATGTGTGGGTGGTGCTGCTGGTGACCCTGCTGTTCGGCGCCATCGGCTGGGTGGATGACTACCGCAAAGTGATCGAGAAAAACTCCAAGGGCCTGCCAAGCCGCTGGAAGTATTTCTGGCAATCGGTATTCGGCCTGGCGGCGGCGATCTTCCTCTACACCACCGCGCCTAGCGCTGTGGAAACCACCCTGATCATCCCGATGCTCAAGGACGCCAGCATTCCACTGGGCATCGGCTTTGTGGTGCTGACCTATTTCGTGATTGTCGGCTCCAGCAACGCGGTGAACCTGACCGACGGCCTCGACGGCCTGGCGATCATGCCGACGGTGATGGTGGGCGGCGCGCTCGGCATCTTCTGCTACCTGTCGGGTAACGTGAAATTCGCTGAATACCTGCTGATTCCCTATGTGCCGGGCGCGGGCGAGTTGATCGTGTTCTGCGGCGCGCTGATCGGTGCCGGCCTGGGGTTCCTGTGGTTCAACACCTACCCGGCGCAAGTGTTCATGGGCGACGTCGGCGCACTGGCGCTGGGCGCGGCACTGGGCACCATCGCGGTGATCGTGCGCCAGGAAATCGTGCTGTTCATCATGGGCGGTGTGTTCGTGATGGAAACCCTGTCGGTGGTCATCCAGGTGGCCTCCTTCAAATTGACCGGGCGCCGCGTATTTCGCATGGCGCCGATTCACCACCACTTTGAACTCAAGGGCTGGCCCGAGCCACGCGTGATCGTCCGTTTCTGGATCATCACCGTGATTCTGGTACTGGTCGGCCTTGCCACCCTGAAACTGAGGTAGAAACGAGTGTCCCTGATCGCTTCAGACCACTTCCGCATCGTTGTCGGCCTCGGCAAGAGCGGCATGTCCCTGGTTCGCTTCCTGGCGAACCGGGGCACGTCGTTCGCCGTGGCCGACACGCGGGAAAATCCACCGGAGCTGGTCACGCTGCGCCGTGACTACCCGCACGTGGAAGTGCGCTGTGGCGAACTGGATGTCGAGTTTCTGTGCCGCGCCGATGAGCTCTACGTGAGCCCCGGCCTGGCGCTGGCTACACCGGCCCTGCAAGCGGCTGCGGCACGGGGCGTGAAGCTGTCCGGCGATATCGACCTGTTTGCGCGCAACGCCAAGGCGCCGATCGTGGCCATCAGCGGTTCCAACGCAAAAAGCACCGTGACCACCCTGGTCGGCGAGATGGCGGCTGCGGCCGGCAAGCGCGTGGCGGTGGGCGGCAACCTGGGGATGCCTGCGCTGGACCTGCTCAGCGACGACGTCGAGCTGTACGTGATGGAGCTGTCGAGTTTCCAGCTGGAAACCACTCACGAGCTGGGTGCCGAAGTCGCCACCGTGTTGAACGTCAGCGAAGACCACATGGACCGCTACAGCGGCCTGCCGGCTTATCACCTGGCCAAGCACCGGATCTTCCGCGGTGCCAGGCAGTTTGTGGTCAACCGCCAGGATGCCCTTAGCCGTCCACTGATCGGCGAGGGCATGCCGTGCTGGACCTTCGGCCTGAGCAAGCCCGACTTCAAGGCATTCGGCATTCGCGAAGAGAACGGCGAGAAATACCTGGCCTTCGAATTCCAGAACCTGATGCCGGTGCGCGAACTGAAAATCCGTGGCGCCCATAACCAATCCAATGCCCTGGCAGCCCTGGCGCTCGGCCATGCGGTTGGCTTGCCGTTCGACGCCATGCTCGCCGCCCTGCGCACGTTCGCGGGCCTCGAGCATCGCTGCCAGTGGGTGCGCGACCTCGATGGCGTCAGCTATTACAACGATTCCAAAGCCACCAATGTCGGCGCCGCCCTGGCGGCCATCGAAGGCCTGGGTGCCGATATCGACGGCAAGGTGGTGCTGATCGCCGGCGGCGACGGCAAGGGTGCCGACTTCAAGGACCTTAAAGACCCGGTGGCTGCGCATTGCCGCGCCGTGGTGCTGATGGGCCGCGATTCGGACCTGATCGCCGCCGCCCTGGGTGACGCCGTGCCGCAGGTGCGCGCCACTTCCCTGGATGACGCCATTGCCCGGTGCGAGGCCCTGGCCCAGCCGGGTGATGCGGTACTGCTGTCGCCGGCCTGCGCCAGTTTCGACATGTTCAAGAACTATGAAGAGCGCGGCCAGCTGTTCGCCCGCGCCGTGGAGGCTTTGGCATGAGCCTCAACCTGAAGAACATCATCAAGCCGTACCCGTCGCCGATCATTACCGGGCGCGGCATCGACCTGGATTTCCCAATGCTCGCCGGTTGCCTGGCGCTGCTCGGCCTGGGCCTGGTGATGATCACCTCGGCATCTTCCGAAGTGGCCGCCGTGCAGTCGGGCAACACCCTGTACATGATGATCCGCCACCTGGTGTACCTGGTGATCGGCCTCGGCGCGTGCATCGTCACCATGATGATTCCGATCGCCACCTGGCAGCGCCTGGGTTGGCTGATGCTGATCGGCGCGTTCGGTTTGCTGGTCATGGTGATCCTGCCCGGCATCGGCCGCGAAGTGAACGGTTCGATGCGCTGGATCGGCTTCGGTGCATTCAACGTACAGCCGTCGGAAATCGCCAAGGTGTTCGTGGTGATTTACCTGGCCGGCTACCTGGTACGCCGTCAGAAAGAAGTGCGCGAAAGCTGGATGGGCTTCTTCAAGCCGTTCATCGTGCTGCTGCCCATGGCCGGCCTGCTGCTGATGGAACCCGACTTCGGTGCCACCGTGGTGATGATGGGGGCTGCCGCCGCGATGCTGTTCCTCGGCGGTGTCGGTCTGTTCCGCTTCACCTTGATGGTGGTGCTGGCCGTCGCGGCCGTGACGATCCTGGTGCAGGCGCAACCCTACCGGATGGCGCGGCTGATTACCTTTACCGACCCGTGGTCCGACCAGTTCGGCTCCGGCTATCAGCTGACCCAGGCGTTGATCGCGTTCGGGCGCGGCGAGTGGCTGGGCGTGGGCCTGGGCAACAGCGTGCAGAAGCAGTTCTACCTGCCGGAAGCGCACACCGACTTCGTGTTCTCGGTGCTCGCCGAGGAACTGGGCGTGGTCGGTTCGCTGTGCACCGTCGCGCTGTTCGTATTTGTCTGCGTGCGCGGCATGTACATCGGCTTGTGGGCCGAGAAAGCCAAACAGTATTTCGCCGCCTATGTGGCGTACGGCTTGTCGTTCCTGTGGATCGGCCAGTTCCTGATCAATATCGGCGTGAACGTCGGCTTGCTGCCGACCAAGGGCCTGACCCTGCCGTTCCTCAGTTACGGCGGCAGTTCGTTGGTGATTTGCTGCGCTTGCCTGGGTTTGTTGCTGCGCATCGAGTGGGAAAGTCGTACGCACCTGGGCAGCGAAGAGATGGAGTTCAGCGAAAGCGACTTCGCCGAGGAGCCGACCCATGGGCGCTAACGTGCTGATCATGGCCGGCGGCACCGGGGGCCATGTGTTCCCGGCCCTGGCCTGCGCGCGCGAATTCCAGAGCCGTGGCTACAGCGTGCACTGGCTGGGCACGCCGCGTGGCATCGAGAACGAGCTGGTGCCGAACGCCGGTTTGCCGCTGCACCTGATCAACGTCACCGGCCTGCGTGGCAAGGGCAAATTGTCCCTGCTCAAGGCGCCGTTCGTGCTGCTCAAGGCGGTCATGCAGGCACGCAAGATCATCCGCGAACTGAAGCCGGTGTGTGTGCTCGGCTTTGGCGGTTATGTGACCGGCCCCGGTGGCGTGGCGGCGAAACTCGCCGGCGTACCGGTGATTGTCCATGAACAGAACGCCGTCGCCGGTACCGCCAACCGTCTGTTGGTGCCGTTGGCCGCGCGGGTGTGTGAAGCCTTCCCGAAAACGTTCGCGGCTTCGGACAAGCTTCGCACCACCGGCAACCCGGTGCGTACCGAGCTGTTCATGGCCATCGCACGTGAAGCGCTGGCCGGACGCAAGGCACACCTGCTGATCCTGGGCGGAAGCCTGGGCGCCGAGCCGCTGAACAAATTGCTGCCTGAAGCCGTTGCGCAACTGCCCGAAGCACTGCGTCCGGAAATCTTCCATCAGGCCGGCAAAAACCACGATGAAGTCACCGCCACGCGCTATCGCGAAGCCGGTGTCGAGGCGAACGTACAGCCCTTCATCAAAGACATGGCCCAAGCCTATGGCTGGGCCGACCTGGTGGTCTGTCGCGCTGGTGCGCTGACCGTCAGTGAACTGGCTGCCGCCGGTCTGCCGTCATTGCTGGTGCCTCTGCCCCATGCAATCGACGATCACCAGACCCGCAACGCCGAATATTTGGCCGGGGAGGGCGCTGCCTTCCTGCTGCCGCAAAGAACGACTGGCGCCGCCGATTTGGCCGCACGCCTGACCGAGGTTTTGATGCAACCGGAACGACTCAACAGCATGGCGAGCACCGCAAGCCGCCTGGCCAAACCTGACGCAACCCGCACCGTGGTCGATATCTGCCTGGAGGTGGCCCATGGTTGAGAATCAGAAAGCCATGCCGCAACCGGAAATGCGCCGCATCCGTCGCATCCACTTCGTCGGTATCGGCGGCGTGGGCATGTGCGGCATTGCCGAAGTATTGCTGAACTTGGGCTATCAGGTGTCCGGCTCCGATTTGAAAGAGTCGCCGGTCACCGAGCGCCTGAAGTCCTTTGGCGCGCAGATCTTTATCGGCCACCGTGCCGAGAACGCCGCCGAGGCCGACGTGCTGGTAGTGTCCAGCGCCGTGAACACGTCCAACCCGGAAGTGGCCACCGCCCTCGAGCGTCGTATCCCCGTGGTGCCGCGCGCCGAGATGCTCGCCGAGCTGATGCGCTACCGCCACGGCATCGCCGTCGCCGGTACTCACGGCAAGACCACCACCACCAGCCTGATCGCCTCGGTGTTCGCCGCCGGTGGCCTGGACCCGACCTTCGTCATCGGTGGCCGCCTGAATGCAGCCGGCACCAATGCCCAGCTCGGCACCAGCCGCTACCTGATCGCCGAAGCCGATGAAAGTGACGCGAGCTTCCTGCACCTGCAACCGCTGGTCGCCGTCGTCACCAACATCGACGAAGACCACATGGCGACCTACGACGGTGACTTCAACAAGTTGAAGAAAACCTTCGTCGACTTCCTGCACAACCTGCCGTTCTACGGGTTGGCGGTGGTGTGCCTGGACGATCCGGTGGTGCGCGAAATCCTGCCGCAGGTCAAGCGCCCGACCGTGACCTACGGCTTCAGCGAAGACGCCGACGTGCGCGCGATCAATGTACGCCAGCAAGGCATGCAGACCTTCTTCACCGTGCTGCGCCCCGACCGCGAGCCGCTGGATGTCTCGGTGAATATGCCGGGCAACCACAACGTACTGAACTCCCTGGCGACCATCTGCATTGCCACCGACGAGGGCGTCAGCGATGAAGCCATTGTCGAAGGCCTGTCGCGCTTTGCCGGTGTCGGCCGGCGCTTCCAGGTCTACGGCCAACTGCCGGTCGAAGGCGGTGACGTGATGCTGGTGGACGACTACGGTCACCACCCGACCGAAGTCGCCGCCGTGATCAAGGCCGTGCGCGGTGGCTGGCCGGAGCGCCGCCTGGTGATGGTCTACCAGCCGCACCGCTACAGCCGTACCCGCGACCTGTACGACGACTTCGTCAATGTATTGGCCGATGCCAACGTGCTGCTGCTGATGGAGGTCTACCCGGCCGGTGAAGAACCGATCCCGGGCGCCGACAGCCGCAAGCTGTGCAACAGCATCCGTCAGCGCGGGCAGTTGGACCCGATCTACATCGAGCGTGGTGTGGACCTGGCGCCGATCGTCAAGCCGCTGCTGCGTGCCGGCGACATCCTGCTGTGCCAGGGTGCCGGTGATATCGGTGGTCTTGCCCCCAAACTGCTCGCGAGTCCTTTGTTCGCCGCCGAGAAGGGAGCATCGAAATGATCACTGACTACGCCTCCCTGTTCTCCACGGTCGCGCCTGCCGACTTCGGCCGCGTCGCCGTGCTGTTCGGCGGCAAGAGCGCCGAGCGCGAAGTGTCGCTCAAGTCCGGCAATGCCGTGCTGCAAGCCCTGCAAAGCGCCGGCGTGAATGCGTTCGGCATCGACGTGGGCGATGACTTCCTCGCTCGCCTGCAGGCCGAAAAGATCGACCGCGCCTTCATCATTCTGCATGGCCGTGGCGGTGAAGATGGCAGCATGCAGGGCCTGCTCGAGTGCGCCGGCATTCCCTATACCGGCAGCGGCATCCTGGCGTCGGCGCTGGCGATGGACAAGTTGCGCACCAAGCAGGTGTGGCACAGCCTGGGGATTCCAACCCCGCGTCACGCCGTGCTGTGCAGCGAAGACGATTGTATTTCTGCGGCCAAGGAACTGGGCCTGCCTTTGATCGTCAAACCAGCCCATGAAGGCTCCAGTATCGGCATGGCCAAAGTGAACTCGGCCGCCGAATTGATCGACGCATGGAAAGCGGCAAGCACCTACGATTCGCAAGTGATGGTGGAACAGTGGATCCAGGGTCCCGAGTACACCATCGCCACCCTGCGTGGCCAGGTATTGCCGCCCATCGCATTGGGCACGCCCCACACTTTTTACGATTACGACGCCAAGTACGTGGCTTCCGATACCCAGTACCGGATTCCCTGCGGTCTTGACGCAACCAAGGAACAATACTTGATGGACCTCACGGCGAAAGCCTGTGAGGCGCTGGGTATCGCCGGCTGGGCGCGGGCAGACGTGATGCAGGATGACCAGGGCAATTTCTGGTTCCTGGAAGTCAACACCGCGCCGGGCATGACCGACCACAGCCTGGTCCCCATGGCCGCCCGTGCCGCCGGCCTGGATTTCCAGCAGTTGGTGCTGGCGATCCTGGCCGCCAGCATCGAGCCAAGAGGCTAAGACATGAAAGGCGCATCGCTTCGTCATCAGCCCCCACAAGCACCGAGCCGCAAGCCGGTGCCACGGGGTGCCAGCCGCATGGTGGCCAAAGAGCCGATGTCGGCGCGCCTGCCCAAAGCCAACTTTGGTTTCATCAAGGCGCTGTTCTGGCCGGTGTTGCTGGTGGTGCTGGGTTTTGGCACCTACGAGGGCGCGCAGCGTCTGTTGCCGTATGCCGACCGGCCGATCACCAAAATCAGCGTGCAGGGCGACTTGAGCTACATCAGCCAGCAAGCAGTGCAGCAGCGCATCAGCCCGTTCCTGGCGGCGAGCTTCTTCACCATCGACCTGGCCGGCATGCGCGCCGAGCTGGAACAGATGCCGTGGATCGCCCACGCCGAAGTCCGTCGCGTATGGCCGGACCAGGTCACGATCCGCCTGGAAGAACAACTGCCCGTGGCCCGCTGGGGCGACGGGGCACTGTTGAACAACCAGGGGCAGGCGTTTGCGCCGCGTGAAGTGGCGAACTATGAGCACCTGCCGCAGCTGTTCGGGCCGCAGCGGGCGCAACAGCAAGTGATGCAGCAGTACCAGGCCTTGAGCCAGATGCTGCGGCCACTGGGCTTCTCCATTGCACGCCTGGAATTGCGTGAGCGGGGCAGCTGGTTTCTGACGACCGGGGCAGGCAGTTCCGGCCCGGGCATCGAGTTGTTGCTGGGACGCGACCGCTTGGTGGAAAAGATGCGCCGCTTTATTGCCATCTATGAAAAAACCTTGAAAGAACAGATCACGAACATTGCGAGCGTCGACCTGCGTTACGCCAACGGCCTGGCCGTCGGTTGGCGTGTACCGGCGGCGCCCACGGCAGCACAACCCGCTGTCGCGAAGAATTAAGAAGAGGCAGGACCCATGGCAAACGTGCAAAGCGGCAAAATGATCGTCGGTCTCGATATCGGCACCTCCAAGGTGGTGGCGCTGGTCGGCGAGGTCGGTGAAGACGGCACGATCGAAATCGTCGGTATTGGCACGCATCCGTCCCGGGGCCTGAAGAAGGGCGTGGTGGTGAACATCGAGTCCACCGTGCAATCGATCCAGCGCGCCATCGAAGAAGCGCAGCTGATGGCCGGTTGCCGGATTCACTCGGCGTTCGTCGGCGTGGCCGGCAACCATATCCGCAGCCTGAACTCCCACGGCATCGTGGCGATCCGCGACCGTGAGGTCAGCGCGGCCGACCTCGAGCGCGTCCTCGACGCCGCCCAGGCCGTGGCGATCCCGGCTGACCAGCGTGTGCTGCACACCTTGCCGCAGGACTACGTGATCGATAACCAGGAAGGCGTGCGCGAGCCGCTGGGCATGTCCGGCGTGCGCCTGGAAGCCAAGGTCCACGTGGTGACCTGCGCCGTCAACGCTGCACAGAACATTGAAAAATGCGTGCGCCGTTGTGGCCTGGAAATCGACGACATCATTCTCGAGCAGTTGGCGTCCGCGTATTCGGTACTGACCGACGACGAAAAAGAACTGGGCGTGTGCCTGGTGGACATCGGCGGCGGCACCACCGACATCGCGATCTTCACCGAGGGTGCGATCCGTCACACCGCCGTGATCCCGATCGCCGGCGACCAGGTCACCAACGACATCGCCATGGCCTTGCGTACACCGACCCAGTACGCCGAAGAAATCAAGATCCGCTACGCCTGCGCCCTGGCCAAGCTGGCCGGTGCCGGTGAAACCATCAAGGTGCCGAGCGTCGGCGACCGTCCGCCGCGCGAACTCTCGCGCCAGGCCCTGGCCGAAGTGGTCGAGCCGCGCTACGACGAGCTGTTCACCCTGATCCAGGCCGAGCTGCGCCGCAGCGGCTACGAAGATTTGATCCCGGCCGGCATCGTGCTGACCGGTGGCACCTCGAAGATGGAAGGCGCGGTCGAACTGGCCGAGGAAATCTTCCACATGCCGGTGCGCCTGGGCGTGCCCCATGGCGTCAAGGGCCTGGGCGACGTAGTGCGCAACCCGATTTATTCCACCGGTGTGGGCTTGCTGTTGTACGGACTGCAAAAGCAGACCGACGGCATTTCCCTGTCGGGCCCGAGTATCCGTGACAGCTACCGCAGCGATGACGAAGCCAAAGCGCCGTTGTTCGAGCGGCTGCAGGCGTGGGTCAAAGGCAATTTCTAAAGACTTACCGTGACACCGCAACACCCGTAACAAGCAGTAGGCGAAAAAACTAGAGAAAATGAAAGGAGAGGGAACATGTTTGAACTCGTAGACAACATCCCCGCTAGCCCGGTTATCAAAGTAATCGGTGTCGGCGGTGGCGGCGGCAACGCTGTCAACCATATGGTCAAGAGCAACATTGAAGGCGTTGAATTCATCTGCGCCAACACTGATGCCCAGGCGCTGAAAAGCATCGGCGCGCGGACCATCCTGCAATTGGGCACAGCCGTGACCAAGGGCCTCGGCGCTGGCGCCAACCCGGAAGTCGGCCGTCAAGCCGCTCTGGAAGACCGCGAGCGTATTGCCGAAGTGCTGCAAGGCACCAACATGGTGTTCATCACCACCGGCATGGGCGGCGGTACCGGTACCGGTGCAGCGCCGATCATTGCCGAAGTGGCCAAGGAAATGGGGATCCTGACGGTTGCTGTCGTGACCCGTCCGTTCCCGTTCGAAGGCCGCAAGCGTATGCAGATCGCCGACGAAGGTATCCGTCTGCTGTCTGAAAGCGTCGACTCGTTGATCACCATTCCCAACGAGAAACTGCTGACCATCCTGGGCAAGGACGCAAGCCTGCTGTCCGCGTTCGCCAAGGCTGACGATGTACTGGCCGGTGCCGTTCGCGGTATCTCCGACATCATCAAGCGTCCAGGCATGATCAACGTCGACTTTGCCGACGTACGTACCGTCATGAGCGAAATGGGCATGGCGATGATGGGCACCGGCTGCGCCAGCGGTCCGAACCGTGCACGCGAAGCCACCGAAGCGGCCATCCGCAACCCGCTGCTCGAAGACGTGAACCTGCAAGGTGCACGCGGCATCCTGGTGAATATCACCGCCGGCCCTGACCTGTCCCTGGGTGAGTACTCCGACGTGGGTAGCATCATCGAAGCCTTCGCTTCCGAGCACGCCATGGTCAAGGTCGGTACCGTTATCGATCCGGACATGCGCGACGAGCTGCACGTGACCGTGGTTGCGACCGGCCTGGGTGCGAAAATCGAGAAGCCTGTGAAGGTCATCGACAACACCCTGCACAACAGCCAATCCAGCCACGCCAGCCAGTCGGCTGCCGCTCCAGCGCCTTCGCGCCAGGAACTGCCGTCGGTGAACTACCGTGACCTGGACCGTCCGACCGTGATGCGCAACCAGGCTCAGGCCGGTGCTGCGGCGTCCCGTAGCCCGAATCCGCAAGACGATCTGGACTACCTGGATATCCCGGCATTCCTGCGTCGTCAGGCCGATTAATGGAATGTATCAGGGCTATGAAGGTGATTGGTGTTCAGCAAAGGTCTGGTCTGCTATTATCGCCAGCCTTTGTTGATACCAGTTCGCAATTTGCGCTGAAGCGGTCCAAGCCATGATTAAACAACGCACCCTGAAGAATATTATTCGTGCCACAGGTGTAGGTCTGCACTCCGGGGAGAAGGTATACCTGACCCTCAAGCCTGCACCTGTCGACACCGGCATCGTGTTTGTGCGTGCCGACCTGGACCCTGTGGTGCAGATTCCTGCTCGCGCGGAAAACGTTGGCGAAACCACGATGTCGACCACACTGGTCAACGGTGACGTCAAAGTGGATACGGTGGAGCACTTGCTCTCGGCCATGGCTGGCCTGGGCATCGATAACGCCTACGTCGAGCTCTCCGCGTCCGAAGTCCCGATCATGGATGGCAGCGCTGGACCCTTCGTATTCCTGATTCAATCTGCCGGCCTGGAAGAACAGGACGCAGCCAAGAAGTTCATTCGCATTCTGCGGGAAGTGACAGTAGAAGACGGCGACAAGCGCGCCACCTTCGTCCCGTTCGAAGGCTTTAAAGTGAGCTTTGAGATCGATTTCGATCACCCGGTATTCCGTGACCGCACCCAGAGTGCAAGCGTGGATTTTTCCAGCACTTCGTTCGTAAAAGAAGTCAGTCGCGCCCGTACCTTTGGTTTCATGAGTGACATCGAGTACCTGCGCAAGCACAACCTCGCACTCGGCGGCAGCGTTGAAAACGCCATTGTGGTCGACGCGGATGGTGTACTGAACGAAGACGGCCTTCGCTACGAAGACGAATTCGTCAAGCACAAGATCCTCGATGCAATCGGTGACCTCTACCTGCTGGGCAATAGCCTGATAGGCGAGTTCAAAGGCTTCAAGTCGGGCCACGCCCTTAACAACCAGCTGCTGCGCAAGTTGATTGAGCAGACAGACGCTTGGGAAGTCGTGACGTTCGAAGATGCCAGCACCGCACCGATCTCTTACATGCGTCCCGTTGCGGCGGTGTAAGTAACAACTCTCTTTCTTTAGTTTTTAAAGGCTGCCTTCGGGTGGCCTTTTTTTATGCGCTGATAGATCGTTCCCACGCTCCGCGTGGGAACGCATCCAGTGATGCTCCGCGTCACCATTACGCAGGTGCCGGACTCTGCGCTGAAAGCAGGACGCGGAGCGTCCCGGGCGGCATTCCCACGCGGAGCGTGGGAACGATCGCTCGTAGATCGGTCCTACACAGGCAGGGTTGCCGCGTCCAACGTCCGATTGCGCCCGCTGTGCTTGGCCTCGTACAACGCCTGGTCGGCCTTGAACAGCAGATCCTCAAGGGTGTTACGGCTGTGTTTGTGCCAGGTGCTCATGCCAATGCTCACCGTGATCGGCTGCTCATCCCCAGCCATCCGTGGCAAGTACTGGACGCTCTGGCGGATACGCTCGGCAATCACCCACGCGCCCTTGGCATCGGTATGGGGCAGCACCACCGCGAATTCTTCACCGCCATAACGCGCCGCCAGGTCGGCCGGGCGGCGGATATTACTGTCTATCACCTGCGCCACGGCGCGAAGCGCATCATCTCCGCCCTGGTGACCATGGCGGTCGTTGAAAGCCTTGAAGTGGTCGACATCGATCATCAGCACCGTCAGCGGCTCGGTCGAGCGTTGTGCGCGGTCCCATTCCAGGCGCAGGCGCTGGTCCAGGGTGCGGCGGTTGGCCAGGCCGGTAAGGGCATCGGTACCTGCCAGTTCTGACAGCACCTGCTCGACCCGGTGGCGCCGGCGCAGCTCCTTGCTCAGCGCCCAGGTCAGCCATAACAGGCCAATGCACAACACCCCCGTTGCGAGGCCGACCAACCACGCTGCGCGTCGCCAGGGCGCGAATACCTCATCGCTGGCCAGGGCCACCGCGACGATCAACGGCAAATTGCCGACACTCGAGAAACTGTAGAGCCGCCCCCGATGGTCGACACTGGATACGCTGCGAAAATTGCCGTCTCGCTCGCGCAGCATGCGTGCCACATTGGGCCGCGCACTCAGGTCCTTGTTGATCATGTCCGCTTCCAGCAAAGGCTCCTGCGCCAACAGGATGCCTTGATGGTTGAGCAGAGTGATGGTGCTGCCGGCGCCGATATTCAGGCTGCTGAACAGTTGGTGGAAGTACGAAAGACGCATGGAGGCGACGGCCACCCCTTGAAAGCGCCCGTCCGCCGATGAAAGGCGGCGGCTGAATGCAATGCGCCATGGGTCTTCGCATTCACAGCGGGCCATGAACGGGCGACTGATATACAGCCCGATGTCGGAACTGCCACGGTGAATCTGGAAATAGTCGCGGTCGGCGAAGTTGCCGGACTTGGGTGTGAGCAGGGATGAGTCGGCTATCACCTCGCCGCCTGGACCCAGCAGCAGGATGTCGCCCTTGTAGGGCGCCGCGTTGGAGCGGTCGAACAGCACCAGGTGCCGGATGCTGGCGGGCAGGTCCTGCAGGTCGGTGCGCGCGGTCGCGGCGATCAGGCCTTCCAGCGCCATGTCATACAGCTCGACGTTGCGCAACACATCGGCGTCGATCAATTGAGTGATGGTGTTGGCGGTGCGCTTGGCGGTCTGCAAGGTATTGGCGTGTTCACGAATCAACAAGGCGGTGACGATGCCTACGATCAGCAATACCGTGAGGGTGCTGCCCAGGATCAGCAAGCGCTCCGGGCGGCGGGTAGGGCGGGCAGGGCTTGGGCTCATCGGACGTACTTCTGCGTTGAGATGCCCTTAGCGTAGTAGCAACTCCGGAATATGGCGCAGATCCAAATGTGGGAGGGGGCAAGCCTCCTCCCACATTGGATCTTCACCGTCAGCACGATCGTGCTCAGAACACGTTGATCGGATAGTCCACAATCACCCGGTACTCATCCACATCCCGGTCCACCGCCGAATAGCCATTGCCACCCCGATGGGTCGCCCATTGCAGGCGCACCGCCAGGTCCTTGGCCTTGCCATCTTGCACCACGTACTTGAGGTCGATGTCCCGCTCCCAGTGCCTGGCATTCTTGCCGTCGGCGCTGTACCAACTGCCGTAGCCGCGGCTGTTGGGGTCGACGCGGGTCAGGTCGGTCTTGCCGCTGATATAGGACACGGCGGACGTCAGGCCAGGCAGGCCGACACCGGCAAAATCGTAGGCGTATTTGAGCTTCCACGAACGCTCGTTGGGGCCGTTGAAGTCCGAATATTGCTGGGAGTTGTCCAGGTACACGCTGTCGCCCTGGGTGATGTAGTCGAACGGCGTGTTGCCGTTGACCCGCTGGTACGCGGCGGTGACGCTGTGGTTGCCCACGCCCACGGTGACATGCAGGCTGTAGGTGTTGTTGTCGATATCGCCGAGCAGCGCCTGGCCGGTGTCCTGGGTGTGGTAGTAGTGCAGGCCGGGGGTCAGGCTGACCAGGTCGTTCAGTGCGTAGGTGTATTCAAGGTCGTAGTAGTACTGGTGCCATACGTCCTTGAGTTCGGCGGCGTACAGATTGCTGGTCAGCGCCGGGATTGCGCTGAACGAGACACCGGCCCAGTTCAGGTGCCGGCTGTCGGCGTTGGCCGGCAACGCGCCGTAGCTGGTGCCGATGCGCCGGTGGCCGCTCTGGTTGTAGAGCTTGGTAAAGCTGGCCTGGCCGCCTTCGAACATCCAGCCATCGAGGCTGTGGTTGCTCAGGCTCACACCGCGAAACGTCTGGGGCAGCATGCGCGTCATGCCGCCGGCGATCACCGGGTTGTTGAGGAACAGGTCGCCGGCCTTCAACTCGGTATCGAACGCACGCATTTTCAAGGTGCCGCCAGCGGTGGAAAACGCACCGGGCGCCTTGCCGTTACCGCTGCCGTACGGAAGGATGGTGGAGCCGTCCGTGCCGCCACCGCCGTCGAGCTTGAGGCCGAGCATGGCGTTGAGGTCCAGGCCGAAACCGACCGCGCCCTGGGTGTAGCCGGATTCGAAGGTACCGATAAAGCCCTGGCCCCACTCCTTGCTGTCATCGGTGTGAAGGTCGCGGCGGTCGCGGTTCATGTAGTAGTTGCGGGTGTTGACCGTGAGGTGCGAACCCTCGATGAAACCTTCGGCGGGTGTCGTGTCTGCCGCGTGGGCAAGGGGCGTGATCGTTGCTGCGATTGCGAGGAATAACGGGGTCAGCGTCAGCGAGTTCTTCACCGGTGGAGCTCCTTTGGTCAAGCATGAACGGCCAGTGTCGTGGGGGTGTGCCCGGCCTTTTTTTACGGCAAAAAAAAGCCGCTGAAGTCAGCGGCTTTAAGACAGATTCCCAGTGTAGAGCCCTGGAAATAAGTCGAGGGAAATTCGGGTGAGGGTCAACTGCCTTTGCCGGCGCGCTCATCGATGCGTCAAAGTAACGCAGGTGAGCGCTGTGATACAGAGTGTAACAAGATAATGACTGTTGCCCAAATTGCAACAGTTTGTACGGGTATGGATATTCTAACTGTGGGAGGTGTTCTAGACAGGCAGGGTCATGCCGAAGGTATTGCCGCCACCCTCGCTGCGCACGAACACATCCCCGCCATGCATCAACGCAATCGCCTTGACGATGGCCAGTCCCAGCCCGTGATTCGCGCCGCTGTTGCTGCGGGACGCGTCCACTCGATAAAACCGTTCGAACAGGCGCGGCAGGTGTTCGTCGGCAATCGCCTCACCGGGATTGGTCACGCCGATCATTACCTGTTGGCCCTGCACCTCTATATGCACATCGATGACCTGCCCCGGCGCGGTGTGTTGCACGGCATTGCTCAGCAGGTTGATCAGCGCGCGTCGCAGGTGGGCCTTTTCGATCTGCACCCGAGCATCGCCGTGCACACGTACGGTTACCTGGGCGTCTTCCAGGATGAAGTCCAGGTAGTCGAGGGTGGTGGCGACTTCATCGGCCAGGGCGCTTTCGATCAGCTTGGTGGCCTTGCTGCCCTGGTCGGCACTGGCGAGGAACAGCATGTCGTTGATGATCGAGCGCAGCCGCTCCAGTTCTTCCAGGTTCGATTGCAGCACCTCGAAATAATGCTCGGCCGAGCGCCCGCGGGTCAGTGCGACCTGGGTCTGGCCGATCAGGTTGGTCAGCGGCGAGCGCAGTTCATGGGCCACGTCGGCGTTGAACGATTCCAGGCGCGAGTAGGCGAGTTCGACGCGGTCGAGGGTGGCGTTGAACGAGTTGACGAACTGGCTCAGTTCCGGCGGCAGCGGTGACAGTTGCAGGCGCCCGGAGAGCTTGGGCGGCGCAAGTTTGCGCGCTTCCGCCGAGAGCTTTTGCAGGGGTTTGAGGCCGATGCGCGACACCCAGAAACCCAGCAGCGAGGCCATGATCACGCCGACCAGCGCCAGGCTGACCAGCGCCACCAGCAGATGGTGCTGGGTGGCGCGGAAATTCTCGGTGTCGATGGCGATCATGAAGCGCAGCGGTGGGCGTTGCTCCTTGGCGGCAAACTGGCTGACCAGCACTTTGAACGGATAATCATGGCCGGGCAGGCGCAGGTCGCGTTTACCCGTCGGGCCCTGGGCAAACGCACGAATCTGGGCATCGGGCTCGCCGTATTCGTAACCCGGGTCGCTGCTGACCACCCAGAAGCGAATGCGCTTGTCTTCTTCGCCCAGCAGCTTGAGCTTGGCCTTTATTTTGACCCAATGCTCGGGCGTACCAAAACGGTTCACCGAGGATTCCAGCACGCTGTAGCGCGCATCCAGTTCGGCCCCCGGCAACAGCCCCAGGCCGCGGTCCACTTGCTGGTAGAGCGCGCCGCCGATCAGCACGAAGATCAGCAGCGCCACCAGGCTGAACATGCCGCTCAGGCGCAGGGCGATGGAGTTAGCCGACACTGCGGTTCTCCAGCACGTAGCCCATGCCACGGATGGTGTGCAGCAGCTTGTGCTCGAAGGGCCCGTCGAGTTTGGCGCGCAGGCGTTTGATTGCCACTTCGACGACGTTGGCGTCGCTGTCGAAATTGATGTCCCAGACCATCTCGGCAATCGCGGTCTTGGACAGGATTTCGCCCTGGCGTCGCGCCAATACGCTGAGCAGCGAGAACTCCTTGGCGGTCAGGTCCAGGCGCACGCCGTTGCGGCTGGCCTTGCGGCTGATCAGGTCGATCCACAGGTCGGCCACCGTTACCTGCACCGGCTCATGGCCGCCGCTGCGTCGGGTCAGTGCTTGCAGGCGCGCCACCAGTTCCAGGAAGGAAAACGGCTTGCCCAGGTAGTCGTCGGCGCCTTCGCGCAGGCCACGGATGCGATCTTCCACGCGTTCGCGGGCAGTGAGCATGATCACCGGGGTCTGTTTGCGCGCACGCAAGGCGCGCAACACGCCAAAGCCGTCGAGCGCCGGCAGCATCACGTCCAGCACGATCACCGCGTAATCGTTCTCCAGCGCCAGGTGCAAACCCTCGACGCCTTCGCGCGCCACGTCGACGGTGTAGCCTTGCTCCGTCAGGCCGCGGTGCAGGTAGTCCGCGGTTTTTTCTTCATCTTCAATAATCAGGACGCGCATCAGCCTTTTGTTCCAGGGCGGGGCCTTGGCCTCAGTGTGTGGTCGCCAGCGCGAGCGCCGGTTTGGGCCTGTGGAAAAAACGTTCAAGGTACAAGTATATGACCGGCGTGGTGAACAGCGTCAGCGCCTGGCTCACCAGCAAGCCACCGACCACCGCGATGCCCAGCGGTTGACGCAGCTCCGCGCCGGGGCCCGAACCGAGCATCAACGGCACCGCGCCCAGCAAGGCGGCGAGGGTGGTCATGATGATCGGCCGGAACCGCGTGACACAGGCTTCGTAGATCGCATCCTCAGGTGGCAGGCCCCGCACGCGCTGGGCCTCCAGGGCGAAGTCGATCATCAGGATGCCGTTTTTCTTGACGATACCGATCAGCAGCACCAGGCCGATCAAGGCCATGATTGAAAAGTCCTGGCCCAACAGCCACAGCATGATCAACGCGCCCAGGCCCGCCGAGGGCAGGGTGGAAATGATCGTCAGCGGGTGCACGAAACTCTCGTACAGCACGCCCAGGATAATGTAGACCGCCACCAGTGCCGCGAGGATCAGCCACGGCTGGCTGGCCAGCGAACTCTGGAACGCCTGGGCCGCGCCCTGGAAATTACCGATGATCGCAGCGGGCATGCCGATATCGTTCTTGGCCTGGTTGAGCATGATCACCGCTTCGCCCAGCGCCACCCCGGGGGCCAGGTTGAACGACAGGTTGGCGGCGGGGAACATGCCGTCATGGCTGATGGACAGCGGCCCCACGGTCGGCGGGTCGACCTTGGCCAGCGCCGAGAGGGGCACCATCTCGTTGGTCAGTGGCGAGCGCAGGTAAAAATAGTTCAGGCTCTCGGCCTTGCCGCGCTGTTGGCGGTCCAGCTCCAGCACCACCTGGTACTGGTTGATTTCGGTCTGGTACTCGTTGATCTGGCGCTGGCCGAAGGCATCGTACAGCGCCTGGTCGACATCGGTGGCGCTCAGGCCGAAACGCGCGGCGGCCTGGCGGTCGATCGTGATGTGGGTGATGCTGCCGCCCAGTTGCAGGTCGTTGGACAGGTCACGAAACGCCGGGTTGGTGCGCAGTTTTTCGGTGAGTCGCTGGGTCCAGGTGTTGAGTGTCGGACCGTCGTTGCTCTTGAGCACGTATTGGTACTGGGCGCGGCTGGGGCCGGAGCTCAAGTTGATGTCCTGGCCGGCGCGCAGGTACAGGACGATGCCCGGCACCTTTGCCAGTTGCGGGCGGATGCGGTCGATGAACTGGCTGGCGGACACGTCGCGGTCGGCGCGGTCTTTCAAGGCAATCCAGAAGCGGCCGTTGGCGATGGTCTGGTTGCTGCCGGTCACCCCCACCGAGTGGGAGAACGCCTGCACCGCCGGGTCGGCCTTGACGATCTCGGCCAGTGCCTTGTGCTTGGCGACCATGTCCGGGTACGACACATCGGCCGCCGCCTCGCTGGTGCCGAGCACAAAACCGGTGTCCTGCACCGGGAAGAATCCCTTGGGGATAAACACGTAGCCGACCACGGCCAGGGCCAGGGTCACCACGAAGATCGCCGCCATGCTGCGTTGATGGGCCAGGGCGCGGCGCAGGTTGCGCGCATAACCGGCCAGCAGGCGCTCGCTGAACGTGGGTTTGGCATGGGCGGGATGGGTCGGCGCACCCATGAACAGTGCCGCGAGGGTGGGCGCCAGGGTCAGCGAGACCACCACCGAAATCAGGATGGTCGAGGTGGCGGTCAGCGCAAACTCCTTGAACAGCCGCCCGACCACACCGCCCATGAACAGCAGTGGAATGAATGCCGCCACCAGCGAGAAGCTGATGGAGACCACGGTAAAGCCGATTTCGCCCGAGCCTTTGATCGCGGCCTCGCGCTTGCCCAACCCGGCCTCCAGATGCCGATGGATGTTCTCCACCACCACAATCGCATCGTCCACCACAAAGCCCACGGCAATCACGATGGCGACCAGGGTCAAGTTGTTCAGGCTGAAGCCCATCACATACATCAGCGCGAAAGTGGCCACCAGCGAAACACCGAGCACGGCCGACACAATCAACGTCGCCGACAGTTGGCGCAGGAACAGCGCCATCACCGCCACCACCAGCAGGATGGCGATCAGCAGGGTCATTTCCACTTCATGCAGGGAGGCGCGGATAGTCTTGGTGCGGTCGGTCAATACGCTGACCTGCACCGAGGCCGGCAGCATCGCTTCCAGGCGTGGCAGTGCTTGCTGGATGCGGTCGACCGTGTCGACGATATTCGCGCCCGGCTGGCGCGAGATTACCAGGTTGACCCCCGGGGTATCGCCGGACCAGGCCTGCACGTAGGCGTTTTCCGCACCGTTGACGACCCTGGCGATATCACGCAACTGCACCGGCGCGCCATTTTTGTAGGACACAATCAACTGGCCGTATTCGTCGGGGTGAAACAGTTGATCGTTGGTCGACAGGGTCGACACGCTGTCGGCGCCGTAGATCGCGCCCTTGGCCAGGTTCAGGCTGGACTGCTGGATGGCCAGGCGGATGTCCGCGAGCGTCAGGCCGACCGCCGCGAGTTTGTCGGGGGAGGCCTGCACGCGAATCGCCGGGCGTTGCTGGCCGGTGATGTTGATCTGGCCGACACCGTCGATCTGGCTGATCTGGCGCGCCAGCAGGGTTTCCACGTAGTCGCTCAGTTCGGTGCCGGGCATGCTGGCGGAGCTGACGCTGAGGATCAGCACCGGGCTGTCGGCCGGGTTGACCTTCTTCCAGGTCGGCAGGCTTGGCATATCGCCGGGCAGCTTGCCGGAGGCGGTGTTGATCGCGGCCTGCACTTCCTGGGCGGCGGTGTCGATGCTTTTGTCCAGGGTGAATTGCAGGGTCAACAGGCTCGAGCCCAAGGCGCTGCTGGAGGTCATCTGGGTCATGCCGGGGATGGCGCTGAATTGCACCTCAAGCGGCGTCGCCACCGAGGAGGCCATGGTGTCCGGGCTGGCACCGGGTAACTGGGCCGTGACCTGGATCGTCGGAAATTCCGCTTCCGGCAGTGGCGCGACGGCTAATCGCGGGAAGGCAATGATGCCCAGCAGCACCAGGGCAAATGTCAGCAGCAGGGTGGCGACCGGGTGATCAACGCACCAGGCCGAGGGCGAGCGACTGCCGCTCATGGCTGCACCCTGGCATCGGCGGTCTGGATGATTTGCGGCGGCTCCTTGAGCACTTCCACCTCGGCGCCGGCCTTGAGCCGCGACTGGCCGTCGCTGACCAGCACATCCCCGGCCCGCACGCCCTCGATGATATTCACCTCGCTGTTCTGGTAGCTGACCCGCACCGGCACCACTTCAACGTGGTCACCCTCGAGCCGGTACACGAAATGCGAATCCAGGCCACGCTGCACCACGGTCGGCGGCACCACCAGGGCGTTCCTGTCGAGCGCGGTCTGGATCTTGATGGTCACCAGTTGTCCCGGCCACAGCTTCTGCGCGCCGTTCGCGAACTCGGCCTTGGCGCGCAGGGTGCCGGTGCTGGAACTGATCTGGTTGTCGATCACGCTCAAGTGGCCTTCGCCGAGCAAGTCGCCGGTCTGGCCGTCGGTGTCGGCGCCCAGGTAGGCATTCACGCTGGCTTTCTCGGGCGCGGCGATCAGGCCTTGCAGGCTCGGCAGCATCTGCTGCGGCAGGGAAAACTCGACAGCAATCGGGTCGATCTGGGTGACCGAGAACAACCCCTGGGTATCGCTCATGCGCAGGAAGTTTCCTTCATCCACCGTGCGAATGCCCACGCGGCCACTGACGGGGGAGCGAATCTGCGTGTAGGAAAGTTGAACTTGAGCCGCATCAATCGCTGCCTGGTTACCCTGGACGCTGGCCTTGAGCTGATTGACCAGTGCTTGTTGCTGGTCGTAGGTCTGCTTCGACACACCGTCGTCGATACTCAGGGCCTTGTAGCGCTTGAGGTTGACCAATGCCACTTGCAGCTGCGCCTGGCTTTCCCCCCGTTGCGCCCTGGCCTGGTCGAGGCTGGCGCGGATCGAGCGGTCATCGATGGTTGCCAGCAAGTCCCCGGCCTTCACCCGCTGGCCTTCCTTGACCAGCAACCGAGTGAGGATGCCGTCGATCTGCGGACGGATCACCACGCTGTGCAACGACAACACCGAGCCGATGCCGCTGACGAAGCGGGGCACGTCCTGTTGCGCTACGCTCACCACGCGTACCGGAATCGCGCTGGGGGCCGCCAGCCGGGTCTTGGCGGGGCGATTCAGCGTCCAGGCCGTCACTGCCAGAACCAGAAGGGCGCCCACCAGCAGGGCCGTGTTTCGTTTTATGTGCATAGGTACGGCGCCAGGCAAAGGATTGAAAGCATGAAACGACCGTTATAGACCTTTGATCGGGTCAGCACAGTGACGGCTGTCTGACAGCGCTGTCAGTTAAGCGGCGACCATTCGTACGCCAACGCATAAAGATCTGGAACGCGCAGGTATACTGCGTGCCAGTGTGGCCCGCTTGTCCGGCCCGCTTTATCTTTTGCGCACCTCGGAGCACCCATGACTTCCCCGATCCAACCCCCCGTTGAAGCGGTCGACGCCGACGGCGTTGAAAAAGCCGAAATCCCGGCGTTCAAGTTTCCCTTCAAACCGGGAGAACTGGCCGGGGCCAAGCAGGCCGGCCAGCCTTGGTACAAAGGTGGCGCCAGGAACGGCCATACCAAGACACCCGGTATGGCGCCGCCGGGTACACGCCGTTCAATGGGTAAACGTTGAGAGTAGCGCCTGTAAGTTCGTATAGGCATTTGCCTACAACTCGCGTTGATATTTCTGCTTGTAGGTCCGCAACCGTTTCTTGAAAGCTTGCCCAGCATCGCCATGCCCTGATCAGCTGTATCGGGACATGGCGATGCCGCTCTCTCTGGAAAAGGACGTTTCCCGTGGCCCTGATACACCTTTGTGTGGCGCTTGCCCTCCTGCTGTCGGTGGCGGCGGTGGTCGCCGTCGAGCCGCCGCGACGCGAAATCCGCTTCGCCGTCGCGGCACATTTCCCGCCTTTTCAAAGCCGCAACCCGCAAGGGCAATTGGTGGGGCTCAATATCGAATTGGGTAACGCCTTGTGCGTGCAGCTCAATGTGCAGTGCACCTGGGTCGACCAGGTCGTCATGGAAAATTTTCCCGCCCTCGACGCCCGGCAGTTTGACGCGATCATGGGGATGGCGCCGACCTCGAGCCGACAGCAATGGGTCAATTTCAGCGATGACCTTTACCCGATCACCACGCGCTTGGTGGCACGCAAGGATTCAGGCTTGAGCCCGGACAGGCAGTCACTCAAGGGCAAGCGTGTCGGGGTTCTGTTAAGGAGCAACCGGGAAGCCTTTGCCCTGTCACGCTGGGCGCCTTCGGGCGTGTATATCAAGAGTTTCTGGCTCAATGACCAACTGGTGGGCAGCCTCCTCGCAGGCGAGATCGATGCCACCCTGCAAGGCGCGGTGGAAATCCGCGAAGCCCTGCTCGACAAGCCCGAAGGTATGGATTTCGCTTTCATGGGCTCCCCGGTGTTATCCAAGCTGTTGGGCAGCAGTGTCGCGATTGCGTTACGCAAGACCGATACCGTCCTGCGTACCGAGCTCAACCGCGCCCTGGAGCAACTCAAGCAAAACGGCGAATACCAGCGCATTCTCCAGCCCTACCGCCTCGACACAACCCCTATTGATCCAGCGACGCTCAGGCCGCCCGCAACGGGATAAACGCGTAATTGGCCGGCACCTCGGTGGCAATCTGCGCGCCGGCGTCCAGCAGTTGTTCGGCAATGTCCATGGCGGACACATGAAACACCCACTGATTGGCCGGCGCCGGCTGGGCAGTCGCCGCGTCAATGGCCTGGGCGAACGCCTGCATATCCGGGAGGTACGCGGTGAACCCGTCGCCCTTGAGCGCCGCGGTACGAATGCCCAGCAAGGCGCACACGGACTCCTTGGTCTGCACATCGTCACGGTCGGCCTGGCGTGAACGGCGGATCAGTTCAGCCAGTTCAGCGTCCATCAACTCACCACCAACGATCAACGCCGGGCCCTGTTCCCACGACTCCGGTGGGCAATCCTTGGCGCTCGGGTTCAACGGGATATGCGGATTGATCTCCATCGGATAGATCCGGCACACCAGCGGGCGTCGTTCGTAGATGCCGCAGCGATTGTCTTCGTCAAGATTCCGGCAGCGTCCGGCGTTGTACGCGGCGAAGGTGATTGCCACGAAGGCCTCGGTATTGCCGCTGGGGACCACCACTGAACGGCGCTCGGCATGTTCACGTTGCTGCTGGGGCAAGCCCAGGCCGCTGGCCAGAAAACCCTCGACCAGCACGATCACGTTACCGCCGTCCGCCGCCCAGTGACGGGCCTCTTCGAGGGTCAGGGGGACGTGGTGATCGGAGCAGCATTTGCCGCAACCTACGCAGGAAAAGTGAGTGTTCATGGCGTGATCTGTCACCAGGCAAGGTCAGAAGGCAAGCGTGAGCGGTGACGGGTTTTGACCTCTGTTCACCGCTTGGCCTATCTGGAAGCAAGTTATGCGCCAGTGAACGTCAGTCCTCGGCAACCACGTCGCGCAGGACCAAGCCCATGCCTGCGCTTTCATACAATTGCCGCGCGCGCAGATTACGCTCCAGCACCTTGAGATCCACGTAAGGTTCGCCACGCTGCTTGAACACGTGGAAGGCATGCAGCAACAACGCCCGGCCCAGCCCCTGGCCTTGCGCGCAGGGGTGGACCGAGAGGTTCTTGATAAAGGCGCTGGTCCAGCAGACGGCCACGCCGAGCATGCCATCGGCATTGCTGGCCACCAGGCACAGCCTGGGGTTGAACTCGGCATCGGTGACGAATTGCCGGCGCCACGGCTCAAGGCTCACCACACGGCCACCGCCCTGATCCTGGGTCATGCGCAATACCGCGTGAATGGCCGGGGCCAATTCATCGCGGTAGTGATCCAGTTGCGTACCGGTCGGCCACTGCGGGGCGGGCAGGCTACCGGTAAGATCGCGACGCAGCAGCTGGAAATACTCCGCCAAGGCTTACAAACCCTTTTGCGCCACGGTTTGCGCAGCGACGACCAGGCACTTGGTCAGCTCAGGGGAGGAAAACTTGGTCAGCACCGCATCGGCACCGGCCAGGCGCGCTTTCTCACTGTTCATCGCGCTGTCCAGGGAGGTGTGCAGCAATATGTAGAGATGCTGGAAGTCCGGGGTTTCGCGCAAAGTGCGGGTGAGGGCATAACCGTCCATCTCGGACATTTCGATGTCCGACACCACCACATTGATCTGCTCGCCGGTGCCTTGCAGCTCCAGCAGCACATCGATGGCTTCCTTGGCGCTGCGCGCGGTGTGACAGGTCAGGCCGAGGTTACGCAAGGTGTGCACCGATTGCTGCAGCGCCACTTGGCTGTCGTCGACCACCAGAATGCGCGCGTTGCCGAGGACTTCGGCTTCTTCCATGGTCAGGTCGGTCGGCGCGACTTCGATCGGCGCCGGGGCGATGCCATGGATGACTTTTTCGATATCCAGCACTTGCACCAGGCCACCTTCCACCTGGGTGACCCCGGTAATGAACGCGCGATTGCCGCCGGAGCCATAGGGCGGTGGACGGATATCGGTGGTCAGGCAATGCACGATCTTGCTCACCGCCTGCACATGCAAGCCCTGCTTGGAGCGGCTGACATCGGTGACGATCAGGCAGCCGCCGTTCGGGTCCAGCAACGGCATCTCGCCCAGGGCGCGGCTCAGGTCGATCACGGCCAACGAGTTACCGCGCAACGTGGCAATGCCTTTGACGTGGGGGTGCGACTCCGGCAGTTTGGTCAGCGGAGGGCAGGGGATGATTTCGCTGACTTTCAGCAGATTGATCGCCATCAGCTTGCCGCTGCGCAAGGTAAAGAGCAGAAGCGAGAGTGAATCTGCGCGGGCTTTGGTGGTGGACATAAAAACCTTCTGGGGATCAGGGATGACGATCTATACACCGTTATCGGCCCTGACCCCGAAAACTGTAGGAGCGAGCTTGCTCGCGAAGAACGTCAACGATAACGCAGCGAATCTGGTTTAACGCGGCGTTCTCAGGTTTTTCGCGAGCAAGCTCGCTCCTACAGTGGGGGGTGTCAGCCCTTCCACACCTGCGGGTTCACCAGGTCCTGGGGGCGCTGTCCGAGCAAGGCGCTGCGCAGGTTGTCCAGCGCGCGGTTGGCCATGGCTTCGCGGGTTTCGCCGGTGGCCGAACCAATGTGCGGCAGGGTCACCGCATTGCTCAGTTGGAACAGTGGCGACTCGGTCAGCGGTTCCTTTTCATACACATCCAGCCCGGCGCCACGAATGCGCTGGGTTTGCAGGGCTTCGATCAGCGCCGGCTCATCCACCACCGGGCCACGGGAGATGTTGATCAGGATGGCACCGGGCTTCATCAGCGCCAGTTCCCGGCGACTGATCAGGTGACGGGTCTTGTCGCTCAAGGGCACCACCAGGCAGACGAAATCCGCCTCGGCCAGCAATTGATCGAGGCTGCGAAACTGTGCGCCCAGCTCCTGTTCCAGCGCGCTCTTGCGGCTGTTGCCGCTGTACAGGACCGGCATATTGAAGCCCAGGCGCCCCCGCCGGGCCACGGCCGCGCCGATATTGCCCATGCCGACGATGCCCAGGGTCTTGCCGTGCACATCGCAGCCGAACAACGGTGCGCCAACGCTGGCTTTCCACTGGCCGGCCTTGGTCCAGGCATCCAGTTCGGCCACCCGGCGTGCACTGCTCATCAACAGCGCGAAGGCCAGGTCGGCGGTGCTTTCGGTGAGCACGTCAGGAGTATTGGTGAGCATGATCCCGCGCTCATTGAAGTACCCGACATCGTAGTTGTCGTAGCCCACCGACACGCTGGACACCACCTCCAGGTGGCGCGCGCCTTCAAGCTGTTCGCGGCCCAGCTTGCGGCCCACACCGATCAAGCCATGGGCATGGGGCAGGGCTTCGTTGAATTGCGCGTTGATGTCGCCCAGCTTGGGATTGGGCGCGATCACCTCGAAATCCTGTTGCAGGCGCTCGATCATCTGCGGCGTGACACGGCTGAAGGCGAGGACAGTCTTTTTCATGGCTGGCGGGCTCATCGACGACGAAAGAATGCCTGGCACGCTAACATTTATCCCCTCATCACAAAACCTGTAGGAGCGAGCTTGCTCGCGAAAAACGTCAACGATAACGCGTTCATCCAGATTGAATGCGGTGCCCTCAGGTTTTTCGCGAGCAAGCTCGCTCCTACATAGGTTGTCAGTTCGCCATCCGCACGCCACCCAAACCACCGCTCAACTCATACGCCACCAGCTCCGCCTGGTGCGCCGCGAGGATTTCCGGCAGCGAACCGCGCAGGTATTCCACCCAGGTCTTGATCTTCGCATCCAGGTATTGGCGCGACGGGTAGATGGCGTACAGGTTCAACTCCTGGGAACGGTAGGTCGGCATCACGCGCACCAGCGTGCCGTTGCGCAGCCCTTCGATGGCCGCGTACACCGGCAGCAGGCCGACGCCCATGCCGCTGGTGATGGCGGTTTTCATCGCATCGGCCGAATTCACCAGGAACGGCGAGCTGTTGATCGCCACGCTTTCCTGGCCTTCAGGGCCGTTGAAGGTCCATTTGTCCAACTGGATCACCGGACTGACCAGGCGCAGGCAGGCATGGTTGAGCAGATCCTGGGGCCGTTGTGCGCAGCCCTTGGCCTTGACGTACTCCGGCGAGGCGCAGGCGATGCTGTAGGTGATGCCCAGGCGTTGCGAGACGAAACCCGAATCCGGCAGTTCGCTGGCCAGGACGATGGACACGTCGTAGCCCTCATCGAGCAAGTCCGGCACGCGGTTGGCCAGGGTCAGGTCGAAGGTCACATCGGGGTGGGTGCGGCGGTAGCGGGCGATGGCGTCGATCACGAAATGCTGGCCGATACCGGTCATGGTGTGCACTTTCAATTGCCCGGCGGGGCGCGCGTGGGCGTCGCTGGCTTCTGCTTCGGCTTCCTCGACGTAGGCGAGGATCTGCTCACAGCGCAGCAGATAGCGTTTGCCCGCCTCTGTGAGGGCGATGCGGCGGGTGGTGCGGTTGAGCAAGCGGGTTTGCAGGTGGGCCTCAAGGTTTGAGACCGCGCGCGAGACGTTGGCGGTGGTGGTGTCCAGTTGCGCGGCGGCGGCGGTGAAGCTGCCGGCCTCTGCAACACAACTGAACGCGCGCATGTTTTGCAGGGTGTCCATGGGGTGTTCTCAAGGGAGATGGCAAATTGTGACATGAAGTAGCGCACAGGTGTGTATCCGCTCGGCCTGGCGCTTCAGGACAGCGTCCAGGCTTCACTGACTTTCGCCTCATAGTGCGGCAGGTAGGCCACTAGCACGGCATTGAACGCCGCCAGCGCCTGGCTGCGGTTTTCGGCAGTGGGGGCCGCAGCCGCGGTGCGCGCCTGCCGGGTGAGTGTTTCAACCGCCGAGGCGAGCGCCGGAGTGATGCGCTTGAGCGCGTCGAGTTCGCTGCTCAGCACCGTGCCAGGGTGTTGCTCGCCGATCCTGTCGAGCAGTGCCTGAACGTCATCGGCGTGCCGCTGCAGGTAAGCGTCCCAGGCGTGTGATTGTTCGCGCGATTGCAGGCAGTGCCGGGCTACCGGCAACAGATGGTCCAGGGATTGGTCGCCCACGTGCTCCTGGCGCAAGGTCTTCCGGGTGCGCAGGGACTGCAGGTCAAGGCCGCTGTGCTGCTCGGCCGGATGCGGCAGCGTCAGGTCACGCGCCTTGCTCAGCGTATGACGGGTGAGCAGCACCACCGGCTCCCCGTGCTTGATTTTAACCAGCACCTGAGTGTGCGACGGCTTGGCGGGGTTGAGCAGTGATTCGCTGATCGAGCGGATCAGGTGGTCCCACTCGAAGGTCTGCTCGCCAATCGCCGACAATGCCTGGCGCAGGCTTTTTTTCAGCGCATCGGCTGGTTTGAGCGGGGCAATGTCGATCGTCAGGTAATCGCCGCTCAGATGCGGGTCATCCCGTTTGCGGTGGCTGATTTCAATCGTCACCCCTCTGCCGCTGCCTGCCTGTGACGACGCCGTGATGCCGGACGAGCCGCTCAGCGTCCGGGAGGGGGCTGTGAGCCTGTACACCTTTAACGAATCGGGTCGAAGCAATACGCGATGTTGATCGATCAGGGCCCGAATGGCGTTGTCCTGCTCGGGATCGATACGCGAGTTGGCCTTGAGCCGCACATAGCGTTCCAGCAGCGAGCAGGCGTGTCGGTGGTCTGCGCTCAGGCCGCGGTTCAATGCGGATGCCGGCAGGCGCGCACTGGCCCGCAGGGTGAACCGCCGGCTGCTGTCGGCCACGTGGGTGTTCATCGCAGTGAGCAGCGTCACTGCGTCGTCATCCTGGCGTTTGGAGCTGGCCATGTGTTGCAGCGCCAGGGCCGGCGCCATGTCGTGCAGGCCGAGGATATCCAGCACTTTGCTCAGGCGGGTGCGTTGCAGGGTCAGCGTCAGGGTGGAATTCACGTTCAATACGCTGAAAAAATCCATCGCCACCTTGCTGTGTACAGTCAGTGCGATGCCTTTTTCGCGGATGATCGGCGCCGAGGGCGGGTGCAGGACGGGTAATTCCACTGCGGCCAGGCCTGCACGCGCCAGTGCCTGGCGAACGTAGGGCTGGCTCAGCGCCGAATAGGCCCGGTGTCGATGCAGGTGGCGATGGTCGCTCACCAGCTCGCGCAATTGCCCGAGCGTACGCCCGATGCTTTCGCTCAGCGACGTGCGTAGCGAGCCGCTGCGGCTGTCGGCGTAATGCTCCAGGCTGGCATACGTGCGGGACATCACATGTCCCAGGCTGAGGTGCTGCTCAGACCGGCCCTCACTCAGTTCCGTCAGCGTGGACTTGAGCTTGCCTTGCAGGGCGATCACACGGGTGCTGTGCACCCGCTGGTCCGGGCCGGTGTGCAGGTGCGAGTCGATGGCCAGGCGCGGGCCTGCACTGAGCTGGCGCGTTGACTCCAATGGGTAGTCGATGCCGATATGACGATGGTTGCTGCGTTCTCCACCCTTGCGCACGTAGGCCAGCGACGTCAGTAACCGTTGCGTCAGGCGTTGATGCCGGCCGTCGCTGATCGCTGCGCGAAACTGCCACTTCAGGGCGCGGCACAGTGTGTAGTCCGCCTCGATATCCGGGTCTCGGCGGGTGCGATGTTGCTTGAGCAGGTGTTCGGCCTTTTTGAAGAAGGCGTAGAAACCCGGTAGCTCATCGACCGACAGTTCCAGCCGCTGTTGGCTGTTGCACAGTCGCTGGTGAAGCGCCTCGATGGCGAGCCGGTGGCGTTGATCGCCGCCAAGCGGTTCCAGCTGTTGCACGATGTGGTCGGCGATCCAGCGCACATCTCTTTGCAGCGGCAGCGTGCCGGGGCTTGCAGGCCCCGGCTGCATATGCAGCTGCCTTTGCAGCACTGCGGCGGTGTCATACAGGGGCGGCTGAGTCGACACTGGGCTGGGGACGCGAAGCATCGGATGTTCCTGAGGCCGGACGGGCTCAGGATTGTGAAGGCTGGTAATGCCGGGCGATGTAGGAGGAGTTCTTGGGTCTCTGGAAAACCGTCTGAACCGTGCAGGCCCCGCCTGGATTATCGTCGGAACGGTAATAAAGATTCACAGGAATGCCCGCTTATCGTTCCCGGTCGTGCCCCCTAGAATTGCGCCACTTTCCCCGCGTCAACCACCTCAGGAATTCGCAAGCCGTGCCGCGTCGCATCAGCAGAGAGCTGAAGACTCTCAGTGTTTGGGCCTTATCGTTAGCAATAAGCGGCTGCATCGGAACCTCTGGCATCGGCCCCCAGGGCCGGGCCTTGGACGCCAATCATCTGGCCACCGACGAAGCGATCCAGAGCGCTGCCAGCGACGCCCATTGGCCCACCGCGCAATGGTGGCGAGCCTACGGCGATGCACAGCTCAACCATTGGGTTGAACTCGCCACGCAAGACAGCCCCAGTATGGCCATGGCCGCCGCACGGGTGCGTGAAGCGCGGGCGCTGGCCGGAGTGGCCGAATCGGCAGAGTCGCTGCAGATCAACAGCGACACCACCCTCAAGCGCCACAACTGGCCGAAGGATCAGTTCTATGGCCCCGGTGAGTTGAGCGGTGCGAACACTTGGGACAACAACGCGTCCCTGGGGTTGAGCTACGCCCTTGACCTGTGGGGGCGCGAGCGCGATGCCAGCGAGCGTGCCGTCGACCTCGCCCACATGCGCGTCGCCCAGGCGCGCCAGGCCCAGCTCGAGCTGCAGAACAATGTGGTGCGCGCCTATATCCAGTTGTCCTTGCACTACGCCGAGCGCGATATCGTCGCGGCCACCCTGGCTCAGCAGGAGCAGATCCTGGACCTGGCCAACAAGCGCCTGAGCGCCGGGATCGGCACGCACCTGGACGTCAGCCAGGCCCAGACCCCACTGCCGGAAACCCACCGGCAGTTGGACGCGCTGGATGAGCAAATCGCCCTGAGCCGCAACCAGCTGGCGGCGTTGGCCGGCAAAGGGCCGGGGGAGGGCGCGCAGTTGCGACGCCCGAGCCTGTCGCTTGCCGCTGCGTTGAGGCTGCCCTCGACCTTGCCCGCACAGTTGCTCGGCCAGCGCCCGGATGTCGTCGCCAGTCGCTGGCAGGTGGCGGCCCAGGCGCGGGGTATCGATGTCGCCCACGCGGGCTTTTATCCCAACGTCGACCTGGTCGGCAGCCTCGGTTACATGGCCACCGGTGGCGGCATGCTGGCGTTTCTGGCGGGCAAGAAATTCAACTACAACGTCGGCCCGGCAATCACCCTGCCGATCTTCGACGGTGGGCGTCTGCGTGCGGAGTTGGGTGAAGCCAGCGCCGGTTATGACAGTGCCGTGGCGCACTACAACCAGACCCTGGTCAATGCGCTCAAGGGCATCAGTGACCAGTTGATCCGCCGCGAGTCGATGGACAAGCAGGCGTCGTTTGCCGCGCAATCGGTGGCGTCGGCGCAGAAAACCTACGACATCGCCACCATCGCCTACCAACGCGGCCTGACTGACTACCTCACGGTGCTGAACGCCCAGACCCTGCTGTTTCGCCAGCAGCAGCTGGAGCAACAGGTACAGGCCGCGCGCCTGAGCGCCCACGCCGAACTGGTGACCGCCCTGGGCGGTGGCCTGGGTGCCGGCGACGATGTGCCGCGTAACGACAAAACCCTCCCCAGCAAGACTCCGGCGGCGCTGGCCGTGTTCGATCACTGAGTAGATGGCGATGACTCCCTTGCCTGCACCACTGCGCTGGCTGCACTCCCTTGAGTGGCGCCGTGGTTTTTTCGACTGGGCACGCAGCGATGGCGTGACCTGGGTGTATATCTTCAAGGTGCTGCTCGCCGCATTCCTCACCCTGTGGCTGGCGATGCGCCTGGAACTGCCGCAGCCGCGCACCGCAATGATCACGGTGTTTATCGTGATGCAACCGCAGAGCGGCCAGGTGTTTGCCAAGAGCTTTTACCGCTTCCTCGGCACGCTGGCGGGGTCTGCGGTGATGGTGCTGCTGATCGCATTGTTTGCGCAGAACACCGAACTGTTCCTCGGCGCCCTGGCCATCTGGGTGGGCATCTGCACCGCCGGCGCCACGCGTAATCGCAATTTTCGCGCCTACGGGTTTGTGCTCGCCGGCTACACGGCGGCGATGGTCGGTTTGCCGGCCCTGGCCCACCCGGACGGCGCCTTTATGGCGGCGGTGTGGCGGGTGTTGGAAATCTCCCTGGGGATTCTCTGCTCGACGCTGGTCAGCGCCGCGATCCTGCCTCAGACCTCCAGCGCCGCGATGCGCAATGCGCTCTATCAACGTTTCGGGGTGTTCGCGTTGTTTGTCACCGACGGCCTGCGCGGACGCAGCCAGCGTGAAGCCTTTGAAAGCGCCAACGTGCGCTTTATCGCCGAAGCGGTTGGTCTGGAGGGCCTGCGCAGCGTCACCGTGTTCGAAGACCCGCATATGCGCCGGCGCAACGGTCGGCTCAGTCGCCTCAACAGCGAGTTCATGGGCATCACCACACGCTTCAACGCCTTGCATCAGTTGCTGGCGCGACTGCGCGCCGACGCCGCCGACCATGTGGCGGCGGCGATCAAGCCCGGCCTGCAGGACCTGGCCGAAGTGCTCGATGCTTTTTCCGCGCGCGCCCTGACCAGCCCCGACGCTGCGCGCCTGGTCAACGTGCTCAGCGCCTACCGGGACAGCCTGCCCGCCAAGGTGCGCAACCTGCGCGCGACCTTCCAGGAAGGCAATCCCACCGAAGCCGAGCAACTGGACTTTCATACCGCCTACGAGCTGCTGTACCGCTTTGTCGACGACCTGCACAACTATGCGCAAACCCACGCGTCCCTGGCCGATCACCGTCACGCACGGGAAGACTGGAACGAGGCCTATACGCCGAAAACCAACTGGCTGGCCTGCGCCGCCGCCGGTCTACGCGCCTCGTTCATCCTGATCGTGCTCGGCAGCTACTGGGTGGCCACTGCCTGGCCCAGTGGGGCAACCATGACCCTGATCGCAGCCGCCACGGTCGGCCTGTCCGCTGCGACGCCCAACCCCAAGCGCATGGCCTTCCAGATGGCCTGCGGCACCTTGATCGGTGCGCTGGTGGGCTTTGTCGAAATGTTCTTCGTGTTTCCCTTGATCGATGGCTTCCCGCTGCTGTGCGTGATGCTCGCGCCGGTGATCATCTTCGGCGCCTTCCTTGCCTCCCGCCCGCAGTACGCCGGGGTCGGCGTGGGCTTGCTGATCTTCTTCAGCACCGGCTCGGTGCCGGATAACCTGACGGTCTATAACCCCTACCTCTTTATCAACGACTACATCGCCATGGTCATCGGCATGCTGGTGTGCGCGGCAGCCGGGGCGATCATCCTGCCGCCCAACAGCCGCTGGCTGTGGCAGCGCCTGGAGCAGGACCTGCGCGAGCAAGTGGTGTACGCGATCAGCGGCAAGCTCAAGGGCCTGGCGTCGAGCTTTGAAAGCCGCACCCGTGACCTGCTGCACCAGGCCTATGGCCTCGCCGCCGGCCAGCCGCAGGTGCAGCGCGACCTGCTGCGCTGGATGTTCGTGGTGCTGGAGGTCGGTCACGCGATCATCGAGTTGCGCAAGGAACAGGCGATCCTGCCGGTGCATCCGGCATACGCGCAATCCCAGCCGTGGCGCCAGGCCATCCGCGTCATGGGGCGCTCGTTGGTGCGGCTGTTCCTGCAACCCAGCGCCAGCAACCTGGAGCGCGGATTGATCGCCGTCGACCATGCGCTCAGCCGCGTGCAGGCCACCGACGAACCGTTCGCCCCGCACTTCGACACTTCGGCCCTGCGCCGGGTGAAAAGCTACCTGCACTTTATCCGCACCTCATTGATGGACCCGCAATCGCCGTTGGCGGCGCTGAAAGGATCTGCAAATGCCCCGTGAAATTGCCTTCCACGGCCTTTACATGCCGACCATGACCCTGATGTTCCTGGTCGCGGCCGTCCTGGCCTGGGCCCTGGACCGCTTCCTGGCCGGGTTCGACCTGTACCGGTTTTTCTGGCACCCGGCGTTGCTGCGCCTGAGCCTGTTCGTTTGCCTGTTCGGCGCCCTGGCGCTGAGCGTCTACCGTTGAGAATGCCCCCGATGAAAAAATTTTTCAGCCTGCTCGCGACCCTGCTGGTGCTGGCGTTGGCGATCTGGATTGGCCGCACGTTGTGGGTGCGCTACATGCAAACCCCGTGGACCCGCGACGGCCGCGTGCGCGCAGACATCATCAACGTCGCGGCCGATGTGACGGGCGAGGTGGTGGACTTGCCGGTACGCGATAACCAGTGGGTGAAGAAAGGCGACCTGCTGATGCAGATCGACCCCGAGCACTACCGCATCGCGGTCAAGCAGGCGCAATCGTTGGTGGCTTCACGCAAAGCCACCTGGGAGATGCGCAAGCTCAATGCCCACCGCCGCGCCGACCTCGACGCCCTGGTGATCTCCCGGGAAAATCGCGACGACGCCAGCAACATCGCCGATGCGGCCCTGGCCGATTACCAGCATGCGCTGGCGCAACTGGAAGCCGCTGAACTGAACTTGAAACGCACCCACGTCGTGGCGGCTGTCGACGGTTATGTCACCAACCTCAATGTGCATCGCGGCGACTATGCGCGCATCGGCGAAGCGAAAATGGCTGTGGTGGATATGAACTCGTTCTGGGTCTATGGCTTCTTTGAAGAAACCAAACTGCCCCATGTGAAAGTCGGAGATAAAGCCGATATGCAATTGATGAGCGGCGAGACGCTCAAGGGCCATGTGGAAAGCATCTCGCGCGGCATCTACGACCGCGACAATCCCGAGAGTCGCGAGCTGATTGCCGATGTGAACCCGACGTTCAACTGGGTGCGTTTGGCCCAGCGTGTGCCGGTGCGGATTCATATTGATGAAGTGCCCGAAGGCGTGTTGTTGGCGGCGGGGATTACCTGCACAGTCATCGTAAACCCAACACAAAACTGAAAAATGTGGGAGGGGCGTGAGTATCTACACAACTTTTAGGTACCACGCGGGACCCTGTGGGAGGGGACTTGCCCACGATGGCGGCCTCTGGGCTGGCCAGGATGCTGGATTGGACCGGGTACATATCCGTTTCTGCGGTAACGGCCACTTAGGGTTCCGCCCTGACGGCGGGTCACTTTGGAAAAGCCCCAAAGTAACCAAAGGGCTCT
>NZ_CVTX01000153.1:1543-57671 GCF_900005715.1 Pseudomonas sp. 34 E 7 | reverse complement strand
GCGCCTAAGATCAAAAGCAAAAGCGCGGCGGCCTTAGAGCCGACCGGTATCTTGTGTCGATCCTGGCCCAACTGTGGGAGGGGGCTTGCCCCCGGATGGCGGCCTCGGGGCTAACCCTGCGTCCTGCCGGGTTGCCCACGGATTCAAGCCTGCGTTCGGCCAGCGTGGTTTAACGGGGCGCCTAAGATCAAAAGCAGATCAAGAGCGGCTCGCTTCGCATCGTGGTTACGGTTGAGCGCTACAGAGTTGTGTAATTGGGGGCAAGCCCCCTCCCACATTTAGACCCGCGTTAAGCTTTGATAAACGTCTCGTGCAAGTGTCGCCACAACAGCGCGCCACTCGCCTGCTTCTCAAACACCACGGTCGCGCGACGATCCGTCCGGGTGCCGCTGTTGTCCACCTGATGCTCCCGATACGTCACCGTCGCACCGCGCGCATGCCGGTCAATCCCGGCCATTTCACTCAAGGTGATTTTCAGCCCAGGACGCATGCCGCCCAGGCGAGTAAACAGCGCGTTGACCCCGGCTGCATTGACGCGTGTGCCGGTGGCGGGGGCGATCATGCTGAATTCGGGAGAGAAGCGCGCGAGCAGGTTCTGCAAAGTGCCCTCAGGGGCGACGCCGGCGAACCATTGCTCGATTTCGACGTGGGTCTGGATTACTTCTTCAAAAAAATCGCTGTAGTCGATCATTTACAAATTCCCCTTCAAACCAAAGCGTTTCTTCAGTACGGCTTCCAACAACCCCTTGGGCAACAACGCCGCCATCAACGGCAACGCGCGGCTGCCATTGCCCGAACGCAACAGGCGCGGTGGTCGTGCTTGCTGCACGGCCTTGAGCACATCCGCCGCGAACTCGTTGGCTGGGGTGGGTTTGTCCTGGGACGCCTGACTGCGCGCACGAATACCTTCGCGCAACGGCCACCACGGCGATTGTTCGTTGATCAGCAATTCGGCCTGGGCGCCGGCGTTTTTTGCAAAGCTTGTATTGATTGCGCCGGGCTGTACTTCCATGACCCGTACACCGAACGGCGCCAGCTCCATGCGCAACGCATCGCTCAAGGCATGCACGGCGGCTTTGGAAGCGCAGTAGGCGCCGGCGAACGGCGTGACCAGTACACCGGAAACGCTGCCTATATTCACCACCAGGCCCTTGCGCTTGCGTAGCGCGGGGAACAGCGCCTGGGTGACGCCGACGATGGAGAACACATTGGTTTCGAACTGACGTTGCATGGCGTCGGTGCCGCCATCGAGCAGCGGGCCCATAGCCCCGTAGCCGGCGTTGTTGACCAGCACGTCCAGCTCGCCCAACTGTGCGGCCAGTTGCTGCAAGGCGGCGCTGTCGTTGACGTCCAGTTGCACGGCGTTGAAGCCAGCGGCGGCGAGGGCGGCGACGTCGTCCGGGCGGCGGGCGCTGGCCCAAACGTTAAAGCCGGCGGTTTTGAAGCTGTCGGCCAGGGCACGGCCAATGCCGCTGGAACAACCGGTGATGAGTACGGTGGGCATGGATCAATCCTTTGTCAGTCCGAGAAACTGCCTTGCAGGTGCTCGGCGCGAAATTCCAGGGTTTGCGGGCGATAGCCGGGGCGCAGTGGCGGGGTGGGCAGGCAGTCTTCCCAGGTGGCGCCGGCCTGCAGTTCCCCGGGGCCACGATAACGGGGGGCGGCGTAGACGTTGTCGGCCAGGTTCACCGTGTCGCCCGGTGCATAGGCCGCGACGCGCCAACGCAATTCGGTGAGGGGCACGTCGTTGCCATTGTTCAAGACCAGCTTCAACGGGCGGTCGGCAGGGCATTCCTGCGGGGCGTAGGTGATGCGCAGTTCCAGGCGGGCCAGTTGCGCGGCTTCGCGGTTGTCCAGCCACACCACCCACACCGCCACCAAACCCAGGCCGACGGCAGCGGCCAGCGATACCGGCAAGGCCTTGGCCGGGTAGCGCAGCAGCAGGATCAGCCAAGTGATGATCAGCAGCACACCGAAGAACATAACGATAACCTCACAAGGGATCAAACATCCTACTCGTGGGGCGCCCCGATTGCCTATTGCGCTCGATGCTTTTCCCAGGTGCACAGGTCTCTGGCCCGAGGGCATGGGAACCGCATCGAGCTTTTTTGCCACAACATATTTAAATGGAATGATCTGACGCCAGGGAGGTAACCAACCGATAAGTCAGGTGCCTTTATGACCGTATCAAACATTGCTACACCCGTGCTGACCTCCCTTACCGCACCGATGGCTCCGCCCCCGTCCGCCGCGGCGGCAGCAATCATTCATGCGCCTGACCAGGAGGTCGGATCAACGTCATTGCCACGTATGCAGAACCTGGGGCTGACGAACTTGCGGCAGACTGTCATGCAAGGCCTCAATGACCAGGTCAGTTCGCGCTTTCCCACTGCCCTCAACAACAACGACACCAAAGATAAAGCCGCAGGGGCAGCCCTTACCGTGGGTGGCGCGATGTTGCAAGGGGTCGGAAAGCAGCTCGCCAGGTCGGGTGGTTTTGGTGCGAAAGTTGCGGGTGCGGCAGCCACATGGATGGGCAGGGGCGCCGAGGAAATCGGCAAGGATAAATACAGCAATGCGGGTAGCAGCTCTAACGGGAGCGGGGGCTATAACGCCTACTCCCCATCGAACTGGAAGCGTTCAAGTGATCAGAGGCCATAGGTTCAGAAGCTAACTGAGCTGAAAACCCCCCGCCCAACCGACTGCGGATAGGGAACGCAGTTGGCTGGACGGGGGTTTCTGTTACGACTCGTTTATTGCGCAATAGTTTTCACTGACACGCCACGTTCAATCGGCGTGGAGCGACCGTAGATATCTTCGAAACGCTCGATATCGTCTTCGCCCAGGTAGCTGCCCGATTGCACCTCGATGATCTCCAGCGGGATCTTGCCCGGGTTGCGCAGACGGTGCACCGAAGCGATAGGGATGTAGGTGGACTGGTTCTCGCAGAGCAGGAACACGTTGTCGTCACAGGTGACTTCAGCGGTGCCGCTGACCACGATCCAGTGCTCGGCGCGGTGGTGGTGCATCTGCAGCGACAGGCAGGCGCCCGGCTTGACCGAGATGTGCTTGACCTGGAAACGCCCGCCCATGTCCACCGAGTCGTAGGAGCCCCACGGACGATAGACTTCACAGTGATTCTGGGTCTCGCTGCGGCCTTGCTCGTTAAGGGTGTTGACCATCTGCTTGACGCCCTGGACCTTGTCCTTGTGAGCAATCATCATCGCGTCCTTGGTTTCCACCACCACGATGTTGTCCAGGCCGATCACCGAGACCAGCTTGCCGTTGCCATGCACCATGCAGTTGCGGCTGTCCTGGATCACCACGTCGCCTTTGCTCACGTTGCCGTTGGCGTCTTTGTCATTGACCGCCCACAGCGAGGCCCAGCAGCCCACGTCGCTCCAGCCGGCGCTCAACGGCACCACACAGGCGCGCTGGGTTTTTTCCATCACGGCGTAGTCGATGGAGTTGTCCGGGCAGCAGGCGAAGGTGGCTTCGTCGAAGGTCACGGTGTCGGCGGTCTGCTCGCTGCGTTCCAGGGTCAGCACGCAGGTGTCGTAGATGTCCGGGTCGTGCTTTTTCAGCTCTTCCAGGAAACGACTGGCGCGGAACAGGAACATGCCGCTGTTCCAGAAATAGCCGCCGCTTTTGACGAACTCGACGGCGCGTTTTTCATCGGGTTTTTCCACGAACTGCTGCACGCGGCTTACGCCTTCAGGCAGCAGTGAATCGTTGCTGGACTTGATGTAGCCGTAACCGGTTTCCGGACGGGTTGCCGGCACGCCGAACAGCACCATCTCGCCGCGCTCGGCGGCCACGGTGGCCAGGGCCAGGGCGCGTTGCAGGGCTTTCTGGTCGTCGATCACGTGGTCGGCAGGCAGCACCAGCATCAGCTCGTCACGGCCTTCATTGACCAGCATCATCGCGGTCAGGGCCACGGCCGGCGCGGTGTTACGGCCGAACGGCTCCATCAGGATGCGCTGGCACTCAAGCTTGCGCGCGCTCAGTTGCTCGTTGACGATAAAGCGGTGGTCCTTGTTGCAGACCACGATGGGGGAGTCCATGCCTTCGAACACCAGGCGTTCCAGGGTTTGCTGGAACAACGTGTGCTCGCCGGTCAAGGCCAGGAATTGCTTGGGGAACTGTTTACGCGAAAGCGGCCAAAGACGTGAGCCGCTACCACCGGAAAGGATGACTGGAATCATGGGTGTTTCTCCTTGAATCAGTTTGGGTCAGAGCTACGAAGGTTTGTCGTTTCACTCTTGTTTTTGTCTCGGTCCGAACCGGCGCCTCGATCCCCTGTAGGAGCGAGCTTGCTCGCGAAAAACCTGAGAGCACCGCGATAAACCAAAGGCGCTGCGTCATCGTTGACGTTCTTCGCGGGCAAGCCTGCTCCTGCAGTAGATTGCGTTCAGTTCGGGAAATAATCAGCGGGTCGACACTGGGCGTTTCACCCAGACCGGCGACAGGCTTGAACCGGAACCGGTGACGTACAGCACCGCTGCCTCACCGCGTTCCAGGGCAACCGGCTTCACATCGCCGACTTTCTTGTCACCGTCATACAACGCCAGGCTCACCTTCACCGGGTTGATTTCACGTTCGCCACGGCCCTTGGCGGCCACCGACTTGACCACGTCGGTCTTGCCGTCGGCAGTCTTCAAGGTCAGGGCCTTGTCGCTGAGGTTCTGCACGCGCACCAGGGATTTCTGCTTGTTCTTGAACGGTGGTTCCTCGATCAACTGAGGCTGGCCGCTGCCGCTGTTGACCAGGGTGTAGTAGTGATCGGCGGCGAGCTTGACCGGTACGGTCTGGCTGCCGACTTTGGCGCTGTAGTCGCCGCCCGGCATGAAGCTGAAGTCGCTGCTGGCCAGTGGCGCAACGTCGCTGAGGTTGGTGGCGCCGACCGTGGCGCTGACTTCCTGGTTGCTGGCGTTGTAGATGCGCACGAAGCTCGAGCCTTTCGGCGCCGTTGGGCCGTAGAGCGCGGCATCACCACCGGCGAAGGCGGACATGGATACGAAGCTCAGGCCGGCGGCGATAGCCAGGGTCTTGGCGAGACGACGAGGAGTTGTAGTGAAAGTCATGTGAGTTACCTCTCTTTCAGTTTTGCGCCCGGTCGGGCGTCTCGGATTTCTGATTTTTAAAAGCAGGGGTGTTGCTTGCCATGTTCTGTTGGCGCGAACCGGCTTGTTTAAGCTGCGCAACCCACGCGGGGTCGGCATCACCGATTTCGTTGTTGACGGGCAGATAGCGTTCGGGGAACTCCCAGATCAGCACCTGGGGCGGGTTGTTCTTGAAATCGTCGCTTTTCAGGTAGCTGAGCATCGGCAGGATCGGGCCGTGGCCGTCTTCGGCGTAGCTGACCACGTCGCTGCCCAGGGCTTGCTTGAGGGCGCCGACGAAGTTCCAGTTGGGGTTGGCGCTGTAGCTGGTGCCCACCAGGGCCACCGGGGTTTCGCTGTCGCTGAACAGCGCGTCATCACCTTTCTCTTCGGCCAGGTGGGTGACGCGTTTTTGCAGCGGCTCCTTGGGCGGCATCAGGTTTTCGAACAGCGGGTCCAGGGGCAGGAACAGACGCAGGTCGCCTTTATGCGGTTCGGTCTTCTCGGCTTCGGTGACAAAGCGCTGCGGCTCGCCGCTCAGCGGAGTCTTGTCGGCAATCGCCCTGGCCAGTTGCTTGGCGGCGATTTCCGCGCCGTCCGGGGTCCAGTGGGTATCGGTGCGCAGGAACACTTGCTTGCCGGCGAGCTTGGCCTGTTGCAGCGGGCCGAGCAGGTCCGGGGCAGGGATGTTGTCTGCGGCCACACGGGCATGGAAATCCTGGTACAGGTTGGCGTGGATGCTTGCTGGTTTCACCTCACCCAGGTGTTCCGGGTACAGGCGCACCTTGGCCGGCACGATCGCCATCACCAGTTGGATGCCCTGAGCCTTGAGCTTCTGGCGCACGCCTTCGACCAGTGCGTAATTGCCTTGCAGGTTCTGGTCTTCATTGACGGCGGGGTTGAATTCCTCGTCGCTGTACAGCCAGTGATCGCGGCCCAGCACCACGCCAGGGCGACCTTCGTTGAACAGCTTGTAGTCCAGCGCCGCCCACAGGTTGGTGCCCAGGCGCTTGATCGGGAACGCCTCGTCGTAATGGGTCTCGACGGCCTTGGTCCAGCGCCCGTTGAGCACCGTGGCATCGGCGTTGGTGCTGAAGCCCAGGAAGCTGCGCAGTGACCAGGCGCCCAGTGCCAGCAGCAGCACCAGGAACAGGCTGATATAGAGGATGCGTAATGAACGGGTCATGGTCGGCTCCCTCAGAATTGGAAGTAAAGGAACGGCGAGAAACTCTGCGCCGACAGTTTCAGGATCGAGGCCACGAACAGCAGCAGCACCGCCGCGCGCATCGCGTAGCGTGGCCAGTCAGCGGTCCAGTAGGCCGGTTGCACGGCGGCGTCACGGCCCACGCTGAAGCCGGGCTCGTGGATGCTGCCGGGGTTGTCGCCCGGTACGGCCTTGATCAGGCTCGGATCACTCGGCTTGGATTTCTCGGCAGGGCGATTGCGGTAGAAATCACGCAGGCCAAAGAACGCCAGCGTTGCGTAGGCCACCACCAGGGTCGCCACTTGCAGGCCGGTGAGGTTGGCGCGGTTGAGTTCCGACAGCGACCACTCGCTAAAGCTGAACATGGCACCGTACATACGCCCGGCGACGTGCAGGTTTTCGGCACGGAAGATCACCCAGCCCATCACCACCAGCAGGAAGGTGAAAGCCCAGCGCAGCACGTTGAAGCTGCGTGGCGCCGTATTGAGGCCGATGGCTTTTTCAATCGCCAGCCACATGCCGTGCCAGGCGCCCCACACGATGTAGGTGATGTTGGCGCCGTGCCACAGGCCACCGAGCAGCATGGTCAGGAACAGGTTGCGGTAGGTGGTCAGCGTGCCTTTGCGGTTGCCGCCCAGGGTGATGTACAGGTAGTCACGCAGCCAGGTGGACAGGCTGATGTGCCAGCGCCGCCAGAACTCGGTGATCGACTGGCTGATGTACGGCTGCTTGAAGTTTTCCATGAAGCGGAAACCCATCATCAAGCCCAGGCCGATGGCCATGTCGCTGTAGCCGGAGAAGTCGAAGTACAGCTGCGCGGTGTAGGCCAGCGCGCCGAGCCAGGCGTCACCCGTGGTCGGGTTTTGCAGGGCGAAGCAGTGGTCGGCCACCACCGCCAGGGTATCGGCGATGAAGACTTTCTTGATGAAACCCTGCATGAACCGCGTGCAGCCTTCGGAGAACTTGTCGAGGGTGTGGGTGCGGTTGTTGAACTGGTCGGCGAGGTCGCGAAAGCGCAACACGGGGCCGGCGATCAGGTGCGGGAAGATCGCCACGAACGCCGCGAAGTCGATCAGGTTGCGCGTTGCCGGGGTGTCGCCGCGATACACGTCGATGATGTAGCTGATGGACTCGAAGATGTAGAACGAGATCCCGATCGGCAACAGCACGTGGGTGAGGATAAACGGCTCCAGGCCCGCCGACTTCATCATCACATTGATGCTGTCGACGCCGAAGTTGGCGTACTTGAAGTAGCCGAGGATGCACAGGTCGACGGCCACGCCGAGCAGCAGCCAGCGCTGCGCCGGTTGGGTGCGCACGCCGGCGGCACCGACCTTGAGGCCGATCCAGTAATTCCACAGCGTCACGGCGGCGAACAGCGCCAGGAAGTCCACTCGCCACCAGGCGTAGAACACGTAGCTGGCAATCAGCAGCAGCAGGTTGCGATAGCGTTGCCCGCTCAAGTAGTACAAGCCGAGAAAGATCGGCAAGAACAGAAACAGGAACACGTTGGACGAGAAAACCATCCCGATCTCTCCATGTTTAAACCAACAGTCAAGGGCCGCAGCCCCCCCAAACCCCCCCGCGAAATTCGGGGGAGGCTTTGATCGTTCCCACGCTCTGCGTGGGAATGCCTCTTGTGACGCTCTGCGTCACGCTTTGGGACGCGGAGCGTCCCGTGCTGCATTCCCACGCAGAGCGTGGGAACGATCAGCGACTAGCTGCCTTTGTTGCCTTTTTCATGCGTCGGGTCGTAGACCTTGGTCAGGTCGCCGCCCAGGCGGAAGGTCTTGAACGGTTGCATGCCGTGCTTGCGCTCGATCACTTCCGGGGCACAGGTGTAGAGGGTGCAGAAAGGCTCGAGCCAGGCGAATTTCATGTCCTGCTTCAAGTCCTTCATGTCCTGCTCCTTGCCGTTCTTCTGTTCGAAGATGTCCGGGTCCTTGACCCCGGCCAGCACCTTGTCGCCCAGGCGCTTGAGCGCGCTGTTGTTTTCCTGGCGCAGGTCCACGCCGTTGACCAGGGCAAAACTGGCGATCATCGACAGCGGTGGCAGGGCGTAGTTGTGGTACGACAGGGCGCGTTGCTGACGCTTCAGTTCGTTCGGCAGGAAGCCCTGGTCGTCGACTTGGTTCACACCGACCTTGTATTCCTTGACGGCCCAGTCAAACAGGTCGCGGCGGTTGGTGGCGATGGAGGTCGCCATCACCGACCAGGCGGCCCAGTAGGAATGGTTGTTGGTTTTTTCCAGCGGCAGGTTGTCCCAGTCGCTCACCACCTGATCGGCCAGTTTGTTGAACCAGGCTTCGATCAGTTGCGATTCCTGCTGGTGGTTGGCCAGCGGGTGCGACTCGGAGAACTTCAGGCGCACATAGGCCGAGGCCATGCTGCCCAGTGCCCATTTGCGCATGGACTTGCCGGTGTGGTTGAAGTCCTTGGACATCAAGGCATCGGCCTTGGCCCACGACACCAGCCAGTTCAGCGTGCATTCGAGCTGCTCTGGGCGGCCGTCGCGCATGAACTGCATCACGCGTTTGCTGGTGTCTTTCTCCAGCTTGGTGATGTCGGCGGTGCTGTCGCGAAAGGCTTTTTCCGACTGCACATTCAGTGTCGAGCGAGCCTTGTCCGAGCCTTCGTACTTGCTGCGAAACTGCAACGGCCCGGTGTAGGGCGTCGGCATGGTGTCGCAGTTTTCCTTAAAGTCGCCGGTCTTGAACGCTTCGATCGGGGCGAAATAGCCCTGGGGCGGACGCAGTGGCGCGGCCGCATTCACGGCGCCGGCAAACATGGCCAGGCCCAGCAGGGTGGGGAGCAGTAACTTTTGCATAGGTAACCTCACTTCCCGAGTTGGGCGGTCTGCTGACCACCGCTTGGGAATACGTTGCGTGTGCAAATTTTCGCTTCGACTTTCTGCGCGGCAGCGCCCTTTTCCGGGCCCTGCACTTCCACGGCCAGCAAGTTCTGCGAGGCCCAGTCTTCATCGGTGCGCAGTTCAAAGGCGAAACGCCCGTCTGTATCGGATGTTTCGGGTTTCTCGATCTTGATGTCCTCGTGGCGCCCGTTCATGTACCAGAGGGTGGCTTGCAAGGTTTTCACCGACGGATCGGCGAAGCGGATATCGACCTGATGGGTGGCATTGCGCAGGTCTTTGTTCGCGCTGTTGACCATCAGTTCGTTTTTGCCCGGTTTCAATGTGGTGCTGGCCGACATCTGCGCGGCCTTGCCTTCGCAGCCGTTGTCGAGCAGCGCCATCATCTGGCGGTAGATGGTTTCCTGGTCGAGACGGTACAGCGGCGAGAACTCCCAGATGAGGATCTTCGGCGGGTTTTTCTGGAACTCTTCGCTGCCCAGGTACTGGATCATCGAGCCTTCCAGGCCACCGCCGGGGAAGGCGACGTTGAGGATGTCGGCACCGATTTCTTCCTGCAGGAAGCCGGCGAAGTTGTAGTTCTTGCCGCTGTGGCTGGTGCCCACCAGGGTGATCTGCGGGTCGCCCGAATCGCCGAACAGGTCGCCGTCACCGGCTTCACCCTTGGGTTCGGTGGTGAACTGGTCCATGTACTGGATCGCGTAGCTGGTGCCGCACAGTTGCCCGGCCATGTTGTGCAGGGTGCCGGTCTTGCCCATGCGACCCGAGCGTTTGGTCTCGAATTCGCGCTTGGGGATTTCCGCGTACTGCGGCATCTGCTTGACCTTGGCCGCGACGATTTTTGCGGTGCGCTGGGCGCCGTACGGGGTCCAGTGCTGGTCGCCACGGAAGTAGAAATCATGGGCCGGCAATTCGTCGGGCAGTTGCTCGTTGGTGAGCGGCGACAGGTCCGGCACCACATAGCCCATCTTGGCGAAACGGCCGAGCATGGTTTTGTAGTTGCCCAGGGCCTTGTCGAAATCGAACCTGGCTTTTTCTTCGGGGTTGAGCTTGTTGCGGTTCACCAGGCCACGGGTCGGCTGGTAGACCACCACCAGTTCCACGCCCTTGCTCTTGAACGCATCGTGCAACTGCTGCATGCGCTTGTAGCCGGCCGGCGTGGTGTCGAATTCGGTGCGCAGGTCTTCCTGGGTACGGAACAGCCAGTCGCCCTGGGCTTGCACCAGGGTGGTGAAGTTCTGCTGGTAGCGCGTGGTGTAATTCTTCGCGTCGTGGGCGGCCGGGCACAGGCTGCAGCACGGTTCGGCGGTGAAGGTCGGTGCCTTCACTTCATCGGCGCGCACGCCCTGGCTGGCCGCGAGCAGGCCGAGGGTCAGACCCGAGAGGCTCAGCAGTTTGATCATGTGTGGGTGCATAAGGGTCATCCTCAGTCCTGCAGTTCGGTCTGGCGTTCGACGGGGTCGATCAGCACGGCTTTCTGCTGGCGCACCAGCAGGTCGAGAATTTCTTCCTGGCGCTCGCCCAGAATGCCGGAGAAGCTGATGCCGCTGGATTTGGTCGGCGCCAGCATCGACACGCGGTACAGCTCGATACTCAACGGCGAGTCGATGGACAGCGGTCCGCTGCCGTTACCCGCCAGCTCACCGCCGACCACGATCAGCGAGACCTTGGCGTCGAACGGATCGAGGGCGATGTCACGGTCGGTGTCGGTCAAGTCCTTGATGTGGCCGTACACGCCGGTCAGGCCGTTGGCCATGGCGGTGTTTTCGTAGAGCTTGATGTTCACGCTGTTACGCACGCGGATGCCGTGGCGACGGTTGCTGATCACCTTGTTGCCCCACAGCAGGTTGTCACCGCTCTCGTAGAGGGTGATGCCGTCGGTGTGGTTGCGGTAGATCTCGTTGTCGACGATCAGGTTGTTCACGCTGTTACGGTCGATCACCAGGCCCGACAGTTTGTTGTCGTAGCTGCGGTTGTTGAAGATGAAGCTGTCGTTCACTTCCCGGGAAATGATGATGCCGTGCTTCTTCTTCGTGCCGTACACGGTGTTGTCGGCGATGATCAGGCCGTGGGAACGGTCATGGGGGTCAATGCCGTAGACGATGTTGTCCTTGTAGGTATTACCCTTGATCACAAAGCCTGTGGTCTCGTAGCAGTAGAAGCCGTACCACATGTCCGAGAACTCGGAATCAATGATCCAGCCGGTCGGCTCTGGACGCTTGAGCACCTTGGCCATGTTCGGCGTGTACTGGGAAATACTCACCCCGTACGACTTACTGTTGGCATAGCCGAAGCTGGCCATCTTGGTCTTGGAGATATAAGTCTCGGTGCCGCCCCAGGCCAGCAGGAACGGGCGGAACTCCTTGGGCGACTTGAACAGCGCCGGGCCGTTGGTTTTTTCATCCCAACCGGTGACCTTGGTGTCACGCACGAACAGTTGGCCGTCGTTGATCAGGAACGAACCGGCTTGCTGGGACAGGCGCAGTTCCTGGGTGTTCTTGTCGATATCGAGGATGCCTTTACGACCGACCACGATGGGCAACTTGGCCAGGAACACGCCAGGCGATGTCTCGCTGAAGTACTGCTTGGGCACCTTGCCCAGCAGGTCCTTGAGGTTCATGTAGCCGTCGTCGACAAAGATCGCCTGGGGAATGCCATGCTGGCGCACCACCCATTCGGCCATCTTGTTGTCGCCGCCGATAAAGTCCTTGAGCGCGTCTTCCTGCATCATGCGGCGGATGCTGATCTTGCCCGGTTTGCTTCTGACGATCTTTTTTTCCATGGCCGCAGCGGTGTAGCCCGACAGGTCGGGCAGCGCCGGCTTGGCCATTTCCAGCGGCGCGGTGGGCGGGCTGGAAATGGTGTAGGTCTTGGCCTGTTGCAGTTCCTTGGCGATGGTCGGCGCCTTGGCCGCCGTGTCGGCAAACGCTGGGGCACTGGCCACCAGCATTGCCGCGACGAGTAGGCTTTGAGCATTCATTGCGCAGGCTCCCATCAGAATTTCCAGACCACGTCGACAAAGGCGCGGTGCATGTAGGAGTCGACCTGGCTGCCATAGGCGTCGCCCGGCTTGAACACGCCGGCACGCAAGCGCACCAGGGCCGAGGGCTCGTCGATCGACTGGCTCAGCGCGGCGGGCAGCAAGCCTTTCTTGAAGTACTTGGTGACGACCAGGTCCATCTCCTGGCCAAGGTCCTTCTTGCCGTCTTCAAGGGGCAGGGAGGTGCTGGAGAGGATTGCGCCGGTCACGTCGTCGGTGTTGTTCTGCACCGCATCGATGCCGTTGCTGCCCACCGGCTTGTTGCCGTCGACGCGCCAGAACTTGTGGTACACCAGGCTGGCGTCGTAGTCCTCGCGCAGTTGCCAGGAACCGAACAGGCTCATGGACTGCATGTTGTTCATCTCGCCGCGAAACGCCTCGCCGAAGCGGTGCACGCGGGACTGGGTGCCGGTCCAGTTTGAACGGTTGCTTTGCAGGCCGTTCTGTTCGTATTCGGCGCTGGCGCGCGAATAGGCCGCGCCCACTTGCCACTGCGGATCGAGGCGCAGGCGCACGCCGATATCGGTGGCCCAGCCGCTGACGTCATCACTGCGCTTGGCATTGGTCGGGCGGCTGCCATCGGCGTTCAAGGCGTTGACCGTGTCGCGGTCGCCCTTCATGCCGGTGATGCTGGCCCAGTAGTTGACCGTGTTGGTGTTGCGCCAGTTATAGGCGTCGCTGTTGGCTTCGATGCCGAGCCAGGTCAGGTCGCCGTTTTCGCGCTTGTCCAATGGGTCGCTGGCCACGCCCGGTTCGGCGTAGTCGAGCTTGCCGTCGTCATGGGTATGGTGCCCGCGCAGGCCGATCCACTGGCCCGGCGTCCATTGGTAGGCGGCGTCGGCGTAGAAGTGCTGGCGGTCCTTGTCGACCGGCGACAGTTCCTTGAGGTCGGTGCGGTATTCGCTGAAGCGTTCGGCGGCGCCGACGTTGGCCTTGAGCAGGGTGGTGTCGAAGGTCCAGTTCAGCGCTTCGATGTTGGTGTCGCGCCATTGACCGTCGTCATTGCGCAGGCGCTGGCGACCGAACTTGAGGATCTCGCCGGGGTAGGGCGTGAAGCCGCTGTAGCCGACCCAGAACTCGCGCAGGGCCAGATAGTTTTTCTTCGCCTTGCGGTCGTCGTTGCTCGATTGTTCGGTCGTGTCATCCGCCGACTGTTGCAGGGTGTCGGTCTCGATAATGTCGCTGGAGGCCACCGCCTGGCCCATGGCGTAGGCGCTCCACGCGCCGCTTTCGCCGTAGATCCACGGGCGCAGGTCGAGGCCGATACCGTTGACGTCGCCGCCTTTCTGAGTGCCCAGGTCGCGGTCGTCTTCGGACTGCGCGGTGGCTTTGACTTCCAGGCCGAAGTTCTTGGCTTCGGTCAGCGCGGCCAGGGTCGGGCACGACCACAGCAGGGCGAAGGACAGGCCGATGCCGGCCTTGACGAATGGATTGAGCTTCATAGGGATTCCTCGCCGTCTTCTTCTTGCAGGGCGTGCAGTTGCAGCGTGCTTTGGGCCAGGGTGCCGCGGGCGGCCAGCTCCTGTTGCACCAGGCGTTGGCCTTCGGCGCGTTGCTCAGGCGTCAGCGGGGCTTCGAGCTGGGTGGCCAGCTCATTGGCTTCCGGCGTGTCCTGGGCCTTGGCCAGTTGGCTGAAAACATAGGCGTTGAGCGGGTCGGGCTTGGTGCCCTTGCCCTGGGAAAACAGTTGGGCAATGGCGAAATCGGCGCTGTTCTGGCTGTTGCGCGCTGCGGTCAGCAGGTGGTCCAGGGCTTTTTGCGAGTAGACCTTGCCCAGGTAGCCACGGCGGTAGATCTGGCCGAGGTAGTAATCGGCGGCCACTTCACGGCCCACGGCTTTCTCGAAATGCGCCTCGGCAGCCTTGGCGTCGGCCGGCACCCATTTGCCCTCGTAGTAAAGCTTGCCCAGCAACAGCTCGGCGCGTGGCTGGTCGGCGGCGCGGCCGTTGTCCAGGTACTTCATCATCTGGTCGACGTCGCCCAGTTCGGGGAAGTCGTAGAGCAGTTGCGCCAGGCTGACCCAGGACGCGGGGTAACCTGGGGCGATTTTTTCCAGCAACGCCTGGGCGGTTTTTTCGTCCGGCGTGCCGAGGGTGGCATCGCCGAGTACGCGGGCGACGCTGTCGACGCGCTGGGCGGTGACGGTGCCACGGCTGTAGCCTGCTTCCATCTGCTTGAGCAGCTCGGCCTGTTTTTCCGGCTCGGATTTTTTCTGGTAGACGGTGGCCAGCTCGACGTAGCAGATATCGGTGGTGTTGAGCGCCGCCTTGCAGATGCGCTCGACATCATCCAGATGCTGGTCGTAGGTGTTCTGGGTGCGGTACAGCAGCACCTGGGCCAGGCCGGCTTCCGGGTAACCGGCGGCCTGCCATTGGCTGATCTGTTGCTGGGTGTTCACGTCGGGGAAGCTGTGCGGGTATTGCAGGTACAGCATCGCCAGCGGAATCAGGGTATTGCCTTCGCCATTGGCAAAGGCTTTTTTCAGCAGCATTTGCGCTTCATGGTGTTCGGCTTCGGTGGCGCCGGGCTTGGCCACCAGCAGACGGCCGAGACGTGCCTGGGCGCGGGGCGAAGTGTCCGCCGCTGCGCGGTAGGTGGCTTCGGCCTGTTTGATTTGCGCCGGATCGCGGGTACCGACCTGGATATCGGCCAGGCCCACCTGGGCCTCGCTGTAGCCCAGGTCTGCCAGTTGCTGGTAATTCTGCTGGGCGGTGACGGTGTCGCCACGCTTGAGCGCTTCATTGGCCAGGCGTTGGTCGGGCAGGCCGGCACAACCGGCCAGGCTCACCGCAACCGCCAGCAACGCCACCGAACCCATGTGGGAGGGTTTTTTGTGGCAAGCCCGCTCCCACAGGGATTGTGTTGTTCTTGAAATAGGGTTCACAGGCATGTCCTCGCTTACAGACCGTGAGCCATGGCTTTATCGATCAGCCAGTTCAGCGAAGGGCCGCGGTCACTGGTGACTTCCACCGGGCGGCCGGCGTAGGTGCTGTCCAGCGGGGCATCCGGCTTGATCTGCACGCGGATGTCGGAGGACAGGTCGGCGCTGTTCAGGCTGGTGCTGCTGACGATAGTGCCGGTGCGCACCTGCTCTTCGTCGGCGACCTGGAAGCTCACCGGCGTACCTGGACGTACATCGCCAAACTGGCGGTAGGTGAAGCGGGCTTCGACGTTAGCCTGACTGCCACGCGGCACCAGTTGGAAGATCACATCGCCCTTGCTGGCGTACTGGCCGTCGGCGACCAGTTGCTGGGCGACCACGCAATCGCACGGCGAGGTCAGGGTGCCGGTCATTTGCTTGCCGAACAGTTCTTCAACCTTGGCCGGTTGCAGTTGGTCTTCGTCCAGGTGGCCCTTGAGCACATCGAGCATGCTGGTGCTGAAGGTCGCCAGCGGCGCGCCTTTGGCCGCTACCGCGTCACCCTTGAGCAGGCTTTGCACGGTGCCGTCACGCGGCATGGTCACGTTCATGCCCGGTACGCTGACGATACCTGCCTGGGCGTGGCTGACGAAGTACATGCCGTAGAGGGATTTGAAGACGAAACCGAACGCGGCGAGGCCGACCAGGAAGATCGCCAGGCTGAAGGTCACGGCGCGCAAGCGGCCAAAGGCGCTCATGTTGCTGCCGCCGTCCTTGACCTTGCGGGCCTTGGTGAAGTTGTCGCGTTGCAAGGTGGCCAGCACGTCGCCCATGGTCACGATGTCACCGGACAAGTGCGAGGTGATCAGGTGGCGCAGGGTGGAAATATCCTGGGCATCGAGGTTCTGGAACTGGCAGCCGGTGCGGCCGGTCTGGCGGTCGTAGGAGCGAATCTGCAGCTCCACATCCATCGCCAGACCGAGGTTGTCGATCACGAACTGCAGGCGACCCTTGTGCACCTCACCGATGGTCAGCGGCTGGGTGGCGGTGAACGCCAGGCCGCCCGCGGACAAGTCGATCACCCGTGCTTCGGTCTGCGTGCGGTCGGTGTTGAAGAAGCGCAGCTTGGCCGGGATTTTGACCCGGGCGTGCTGGCGCTGGGCTTCGGATTCGTGGACTACGTTGGCGTTTACTTGGCTGTTCATCAGGGCATTCCTTAAGTTAATTCAGGCTTGGCAGGGTCAGACCATCATCAGCAACACGGCGACGAAAATGCTGCCGGCGGAGAAGGTCATGGTCCGAGACGACCAGGTGTTGAACCAACGTTGAAAGCTGGCCAAATCGCGGGTCAGTTTGGTGTCCTGGCGGGTCCAGGACTGTTGATCAAGGCGGAAGAACACGTAGATCTTCACCAGCGCGCCCATGATCTGGTTGTAATAGAGAATCAGCGGATAGGCCGGGCCGATCTTGTGGCCGGAGCACGACAGCAGCAGCGTAAGGATCAGGCGGGTGATGCCGATCCACAGCAGGTACGCGAGGATGAACGCGCCGCCGTATTTGAAGGTGGCGATGATTGCCACGGTCAGGCCGAGCAGGGAGGTCCACATCGACACGCGCTGGTCGAACAGCACCACGCTGGTGAACATACCGAGGCGGCGCACACCCAGGCCCAGGGCGCGGGAGTTCTGGCGCAGGTTGTTGCCGTACCAGCGGAACATCAGCTTACGGCTGGCCTTGATAAAGCTCTTTTCCGGCGGGTGTTCCACGGTGTTGATCGCGGCATCCGGCACGTAGAAGGTGTCGTAGCCCAGGCGCATCAGGCTGAACCAGCTGGACTTGTCATCACCGGTGAGGAACTTGAAGCGGCCCAGGCGCCAGTGTTGCAGCGAGTCGCTTTCCACGTCGGCGATAAAGCCCGGGTCAGTCACCACGCTGGCGCGGAACACCGACATACGCCCGGTCATGGTCAGCACGCGCTTGGACAGGGCCATGGAGCACATGTTGATGTGGCGCTGGGCGAAGCGCAGCTTGTGCCACTCGCTCATGATGTAGCCGCCGCGCACTTCGCAGAATTCGTTGGTGGTCAGGCCACCGACATTGCCGAACAGCTGGAACCACGGCACGGTCTTGCGCACCACGCCTTCGGCCAGCACGGTGTCGCCATCGATCACGGCCACCACGGCGCGGTCATCCGGCAGGTGGCGCGAGATGGCGCGGAAACCGAAAGCCAGGCCGTCGCGCTTGCCGGTACCGGCGATGCGCACGAAGTCGAGCTTGACGTGAGCCGGTGGGTTCATTTTTTCCCAGAGGCTCTTGACCAGCAGCTCATCGGACATTTCCACCAGCGAGCAGACCACGGTGGTGGGGAAGCCGCATTCGATGGCTTCGCGAATCACCGAGCTGTAGACCTGCGCAGTGGTCAGCGCATCGATCCTGAAGCTGGTGACCATCAGGAACACATGGGATGGGTCGGCGGCCTTGCCCAGCTTGCGCACTTTGCGGCGCAGGTGCGGGTAGACCACGTACAGGAACAGCATGCCGCGAAAGAAATGCGTTGCGCCCATCGAGTAGCGCCAGATACCGACGGCGCCAATCAGGAAAATAAAATTCTTCGATTGCGAATCGAAGGTGCTCGCCGGCAACAGCAGGGCGAGTCCCATCAGCAGGCTGAGAAACAACAGCCAGCCGGCGGCTTGCAGAAATACATGTTTTAACTTGGACATAAGCGTCATCCGGAAGGGGAGGAGGCTTCAGGCTGCAAGCGCTGGGGATTAAGCCACTGGCAGCCTGAAACTTGCCGTTGCTGTTACCAGCAAATACCTTCAGTACGGCCGCTTACGCTGGTGGCCTTGGACATGAAGCCCACCAGGTCGACCACTTGCTTGCCTTCCGGAGCGTTATGCGCCAGGGCACGGAACTTCTCGTCACGGTTACCGAGGATGATCACGTCGGAGTTGTTGATCACATCATCGAAGTCCGAGTTGAGCAGGGACGACACGTGGGGGATCTTGCCTTCGATGTAGTCCTTGTTCGCACCGTGCACGCGGGCGTACTCGACGTTGCTGTCGTAGATGCTCAGGTCGTAGCCCTTACCGATCAGCATTTCCGCCAGTTCTACCAACGGGCTTTCACGCAGGTCATCGGTACCGGCCTTGAAGCTCAGGCCCAGCAGGGCGACTTTGCGCTTGTCGTGGCTGGAAACGATGTCGAAGGCGTTCTGCACCTGGGATTCGTTGCTGCGCATCAGCGAGTTGAGCAGCGGCGCTTCCACGTCCAGGGAGCCGGCGCGGTAGGTCAGGGCGCGCACGTCTTTGGGCAGGCACGAGCCGCCGAAAGCGAAGCCCGGGCGCATGTAGTACTGGGACAGGTTGAGCGTCTTGTCCTGGCAGACCACGTCCATCACTTCACGGCCATCGACGCCGACGGCCTTGGCGATGTTGCCGATCTCGTTGGCGAAGGTGACTTTGGTGGCGTGCCACACGTTGCAGGTGTACTTGATCATCTCGGCAACGGCGATGTCCTTGCGGATGATCGGTGCGTCGAGTTCTTCGTAGAGCGACTGCAGGACATCGCCGGAAGCGGTGTCGAACTCGCCGATGACGGTCATCGGTGGGAGGTCGTAGTCGGCGATGGCGGTGGATTCGCGCAGGAATTCCGGGTTGACCGCAACGCCGAAATCGACGCCGGCTTTCTTGCCGGAGCAGTCTTCGAGGATCGGGATCACCACGTTGGCGACAGTGCCCGGCAGTACGGTGCTGCGCACCACGATGGTATGGCGGGTGGTCTTGTCGCGCAGGACAAAACCGATCTCGCGGCATACCGATTCGATGTAGTTGAGTTCCAGGTCGCCGTTCTTCTTGCTTGGCGTGCCCACGCAAATCATCGACAGGTCGGTATCGCGGATGGCTTCGGCGAAGTTGGTGGTGCCACGCAGTCGGCCGGTCTGGATACCCTGGCTCAACAGCTCGCCCAGACCCGGTTCAACGATCGGCGATTTACCGGCATTGATCAGGTCGATCTTTTCCTTGGAGATGTCTACGCCGACCACTTCGTGGCCACGGGCAGACAGGCAACCGGCACATACTGCGCCAACGTAACCCAAACCGAATATGCTGATGCGCATCGCAATTACCTCAATATTTAAATCATGCCATTAGATGGCCGGAGTTCATGTTTACAAGCGTCACTGATGCCGCAAAAGTTAGGCGAATAGACGCCGACTTATCGCGTGCAGGCATGTTGAATAAACGAGTGACTCACTAGTGCACTCAAGTTGTGCGCAGCCAGGCCTTATTATTGGGGCTTGCCCTGAAATGCAGCCGTGCTTCCCTGGAGGAAGACTTCGGCGCCGGTGCGGCAAGGTATCGATGCAGGCAAATTGCCTTTTTTCTCAATGCCTTGGGTGGTTGCACGGGCTCATTTAGGTCAGCGCTGCCTTGGCCTGTAGGGGATAGCAATGCGTACTTATCGCCACCCTTAACTCGATCAGTTGATGGTGTGACCATAGAGTCAAAGTGTTTTAAGACAACTTGACTACTTCCATTGGTCGTTATGTAAGTCATCTCTTACAGCAGCAGAGAATTTCGTTACCGGTGGTATGAGCGGTGCTTCAGGATGAAGTTCCAGCCCGCTCATCCTGTTTCCGGAAATTTCTTGAAATATTGGGAAAGATGGCACTAGTAGTATATTGATAGCACTTGCTATTTAGACCAGTAGTTGTGGGGAGTTGGCGCGAGGGGATAGTTTTGTGCCACTACTGAATAAAAAAAGTGGTGCCACTACGAAAAAAAACGATGAATGTCGAGTGAATAAATCGTTAGGGTTGTGTCTGAGTGTTTTTCTGGCGTCAAATAAGTGACGTTTCGCTGATTTGGAATACCATCAAAATGTGGGAGGGGCTTGCCCCCGATAGCCATAGGTATCTACACAATTTTGGTGCGACACCGCACCTGTGGCGAGGGGATAACGCGTATCTACCTGACGCTCCGAGATCCAAATGTGGGAGGGGGCTTGCCCCCGATGGGGGCCTCAGGGCCGACCAGGATGCTGGATCAGACCGAGTACATATCCGTTTCTGCGGTAACGGCTTCTATTGGTTCCGCTTTTACAGCGGGTCACTTTTGGAAAAGAGCCCCAAAAGTAACCAAAAGGGCTCTTGCCCCACCACTCGGCACCTCGCCCAGGCTCGGTGTGCCCGAACGCAGGCTTGAATCCGTGGGCCGCCGCAATGGGCCATCCATGGCCCAGTGCGGCTAACCCGGCGTCCTGCCGGGTTGCCCACGGATTCAAGCCTGCGTTCGGCCAGCGTGGTTAACGGGGCGCCTGAGATCAAGATCAAAAGCAGATCAAGATCAAGAGCGACTCGCTTCGCATCGTGGTTACGGTTGGGCGCTACAGAGTTGTGTAGATACCTATGCCCAGATAGCGGTCTTTCAGTCAGCTTGTTTGTAGCTGAACCACCGCCATCGGGGGCGAGCCCCCTCCCACATTTGATCGTCAGTCTCCGTACGGCCTTATTCCGGTGCGTGATCGCGCAAGAACACCAGGTTATCCGGCTTGGACTGCTCTGCATTGAAGCGATAGCCCTGCACATCGAACTGCTGGAGCTTGGCCGGATCGTTGATGCGTTCTTCAATCACAAACCGGCTCATCATGCCCCGGGCTTTTTTTGCGTAGAAGCTGATGATCTTGTACTGACCGTTTTTCAGGTCCTTGAACTCGGTGTTGATGATTCGCGCGTTCAGGGCCGTGCGCTTGACCGCCGAGAAGTATTCGTTGGAGGCCAGGTTGAGCAGCACGTCATCGCCTTGCGCGGCCAGCGCTTCGTTCAACCATTCGCTGATGCGCGTGCCCCAGAACGCGTAGAGGTCCTTGCCACGGGCGTTGGCCAGCTTGGTGCCCATCTCCAGGCGGTACGGCATCATCAAATCCAGCGGGCGCAACAGGCCGTAGAGGCCCGAGAGCATGCGCAGGTGGTCCTGGGCGTAGCTGAAATCGGCATCGCTGAAGGTTTCGGCGTTAAGGCCGGTGTATACATCGCCCTTGAACGCCAGCAGGGCCTGCTTGGCATTGGCCGGGGTGAAAGCGGGCGTCCAGCTGCCGAAGCGGGCGGCATTGAGGCCGCCGATCTTGTCGGAGACGTGCATCAACTCGCTGATCTGCGCCGGGCTCAGTTCGCGCAGTTGCTCGATCAGTTCCTGGGAATGGTCCAGGTACTGCGGCTGGGTGAAGCGCGCAGTGACCGGCTTGGACTCGAAGTCGAGGGTTTTGGCGGGGGAAATCACCATCAGCATGAAGTTGGCTCCTGGAATCGTGTGCGCGATTCTAGGGGGTTGGAGCGTTCGACTCCACCTATCAAGCCAATAGGCCCCGGTTTTTGTGTAGGCGCGAGCTTGCTCGCGAAAGTCGTCAACGATAATGCTGGCAGGCTGAATAAACGCGATGCCCAGACGTTTTTCGCGAGCAAGCTCGCGCCTACACAAAAAGGGCGGGGCAGTCCGCTATGATGGGCGGTAACTCTGGAGAGGGAGACCCCCTGTGCGATTAGCGCTTTTATTATCGGCTTGCCTGCTCTGCCTGAATGCCCAGGCCGCGCCGGTTGATGTCGCCAGCCTCGACCGCGCCACCTGGCCGGAAAAACTCGGCAGCCCGGCGCTGTTCGATGTGGCCTCGCGGGCGGAAATCCTGATGTTTGCCCACGGCCTGTTGGCCAGCGAAGCCCTGGACGAGCCCGCGCTCAAGCAGCGCCTGGGGCTGAAGATCATCAACCTGGCCACCATTGACGACCTGCGCCGCCAACTCTGGCAGCGGCTGTTGGAGAACTACACGTTCGCCCAGCAAAGCTGCGAAGAGGACGCTTCGTTCTGTTATCTGGTGGAAAACATGGACGACCTGCGCGAGCAGGCCGGCAAGTTCGCCGTCAGTGACGACTCGTTCTATATAGGCTGGGCCGCGCCCAGCCGGCACTTTCATGAGCGCTATCTCGATGAACTGCTGCGCAAGGCCGCGCTGATGCCGCAGATCAGCAGCGAAGTGGCGCGCTTTGGCGACCACGAGCGCAATGGCGATGAGCTTAACGATCGCATGTTCCTGCTGACCTTCGATGGCGGCCCGGCAACGGTCGGCGGCAATACCGACTGGCTCGCCGATTACCTGCGCAAGCAAAAGATCAACGCTACGTTCTTTGCCCTCGGCAGCAGCCTGCAAACCCGTGTGGAGCGCAGTTCCGCTGCGGATGTGCAGGCGTTGTACCAGGGGCAGTGCGTGGGTATCCAGGGTTGGCAGTATCGCTCTCACAGCCACTGGGTCGATTGGCAGGACTCCATCACCCGCAGTGCATCACTGGTGCAAAACCTGCTGCCGGAAAACTATGTGCCGCTGTTTCGGCCGCCTTACGGGCAACGGCGCGCGGACAGCCAGGGCTTCTTTCAGGCCCAGGGTCTGCAAGTGGCGCTATGGGACATCGATTCCCAGGACGATCCGGGCAAGCTCAAGGCCGAAGAGTCGGCGCAGCGGGTGCTGACGCTGATGCTGCTGTGGCGCAAAGGCGTGATTGTGTTCCATGATCCCCAGGACAAGGCGCGGGTGGCATTGCCAATGTTGTTGCAGTCGACGGCGCAGAGTGGCCTGGGTTGGCAGGACTGTCGTGAAGCATTTCGATGAAATGCCCGGCCCTGTTGGTCGAGGGGGATTTTCGGGGTGATTTGCCGCTACATTTCGATGCAGGCGGACTTCCGACTTTAACGGGGTGTATGGCACTCGGCTAGTGCTATTCGTCATCCTGAAAAATAAACTTCAAAAAAGCGTCAAAGTGCTTTTTCCTGTCATGGGTTTTGCGGTATTACGAAGTCAGACCGCCGAAACCTGCAGCACAGGTGGCGTCTTCCAAGACTCCTAATGTGGGCACTGCACTTGACGTCACACCAGGTGCAGTCGGTGGTCGAATCGAGGCGCAGCACCGCCCAGGTATTGCGTCGACTGGCTCCCACAAAGGTGACCGAGTATGGATGATCATGGACGCACCCCTTCTTCCGACCAGCCAATCCTTTATGTGCTTGATACCAACGTATTGATTCACGATCCAAACGCACTGCTTAACTTTGAAGAACACCACGTCGCCATCCCCATGATCGTGCTGGAGGAACTGGACAAACTCAAAAGCGGCCACCACAGCGTCGCTGCCGAATGCCGCCAGGCCATCCGCCTGATCGACAAGACCCTGGGCGAAGCCTCGCCCGAGGACGTTGAAGTCGGCGTGCCGATCCAGCGTGGCAAGAGCGGGCCCAAGGGGTTGCTGTCGATCCTGATGAACAAACGCAGCGAGCCCAGCAGCCTGCTGCCGGAAAACCTCAACGACAACAAAATCATCAACCAATTGATCGACCTGCACGCGCGCGACAAGGACCTGCGCCTGGTGCTGGTGACCAAAGACATCAATATGCGCCTCAAGGCACGAGCGTGTGGGATCGCTGCCGAGGACTACAGTACCGACCAGTTGGTGGACGACGTGTCGATGCTGTCCCGTGGTTATCACATGATGACCGGCTCGTTCTGGGACCGCGTCAGCAAGGTCGAAACCCGCCAGGACCACGGCCGCACCTGGCATCAGGTACAACTGACCGACAACCTGCCGGCAGTGCATATCAACGAATTCATCGTCGACGAGCAGGGCTTCGTGGGCTGGATCAAGGAGATTCAGGTCGACAAGCTGCTGATCCTCGACCTGCATCAGGAACCCCTGTTGCATCAGGAAGCCTGGGGCCTGAAACCGCGTGACATCTATCAGAGCCTGGCGCTTTATGCGCTGCTCGACCCGGACATTCACCTGGTCAACCTGACGGGCGCCGCAGGTTCGGGGAAAACCATCCTCGCCCTGGCCGCCGCCATCGAACAGACCATGGTGACCAAGCGCTATCGCCGCATCATCGCCACCCGCAGCGTGCAGGGCCTGGACCAGGAAATCGGCTTTTTGCCCGGCACCGAGGCGGAAAAAATGGAGCCGTGGCTGGGGGCGATCACCGACAACCTCGAAGCCTTGCACATGGATGACGAAAACACCCATGGCAGCGTCGACTACATCCTCAGCAAAGTGCCGTTGCAGTTCAAATCCCTCAACTACATTCGAGGTCGCAGCTTCCAGCAGAGCCTGATTTTGATCGACGAATGCCAGAACCTTACCCCGCACCAGATGAAAACCATCATCACCCGTGCCGGCGCCGGTTCCAAAGTGGTGTGCCTGGGCAACCTGGCACAGATCGACACCCCTTACCTGTCCGCGACCAGCTCCGGGCTGACTTACCTGACGGAACGCTTCAAGGACTTCCCGAACGGCGTGCACATCGCGCTGCAGGGCGTACCACGTTCGATTCTGGCCGAGTACGCCGAGTCTCATTTGTAATCGCGATCAATGTGGGAGGGGGCTTGCCCCCGATAGCGGTGGCACATTCAACATCTCTGTTGACTGACCCACCGCAATCGGGGGCAAGCCCCCTCCCACATTTTGTTCCGTGTTGGGTTTACAATCGTTGCTCCTGATCAGGAGTATCGCTGTGCTGACTCATCTCGATTCCCAAGGTCGCGCCCACATGGTCGACGTCACCGACAAAGCCGTGACGTTCCGTGAAGCTGTGGCCGAAGCGCGGGTGCGCATGTTGCCCGACACCCTGAAAATGATTGTCGACGGCGCCCATCCCAAGGGCGACGTGTTTGCCGTGGCCCGCATTGCCGGGATCCAGGCGGCGAAAAAAACCAGTGACTTGATCCCCCTGTGCCACCCGCTGATGCTCACTGGCGTCAAGGTCGAACTGCGCGCCGATGGCGTGGATGCCGTGCATATCCTGGCGCGCTGCAAGCTTTCCGGGCAGACCGGTGTAGAGATGGAAGCGCTGACGGCGGCGAGTGTCGCGGCACTGACCATCTACGACATGTGCAAGGCCGTGGATCGCGGCATGACCATCGAAAGTATTCGCCTGCTGGAAAAGCTGGGCGGTAAAAGCGGGCATTTCAAGGCGGACCAGGCATGAGCATCAACGTATTGTTTTTTGCGCGTTACGCCGAAGCGGTGGGCTTTGATTCGCTGGAGATGGAAGGCGAGTTTGCTACGGTCGATGCTGTGCGCCTGGCGCTGGCCGGTGATCCGGAGTTTGCAGTGCTCAACGAGAGCAGCCTGATGTGCGCACGCAATGAGGAACTGTGCGGCCTTGAAGAACCGGTGCAGGCTGGTGACGACGTCGCGTTTTTCCCGCCCGTGACCGGAGGCTGAGCATGGCCATTCGTGTGCAGGTCGAGGCCTTTGATCCCGGTGCCGAAGTCAACGCCATGCACGCAGCCAATGTGGGCGTGGGCGCGGTGGTGAGTTTTGTCGGCTATGTACGCGATTTCAATGACGGCCGCGACGTGTCGGGGATGTTTCTGGAACACTACCCGGGCATGACCGAAAAAGCCCTGGCCAAGATCGCCGTAGAGGCCGAGCAGCGCTGGCCGCTGCTCAAGCTGGAGGTGCTGCATCGCATCGGCGCGCTGGAGCCGGGTGAGCCGATTGTGTTTGTGGCGGCGGCCAGTGCCCATCGCCAGGCGGCATTCGATGCTTGTGCGTTTGTGATGGATTACTTGAAAACGCGTGCGCCGTTCTGGAAGAAAGAGAACACGCCGGAAGGTGCGCGTTGGGTTGAAGGGCGGGCCAGTGATCACTCGGCAGCAGATCGCTGGAAATAGCCAGCCCGGCGCCGATCTCAAAACCAGCAGAGATCAAAATGTGGGAGGGGGCTTGCCCCCGATGACAGTGGATCAGCCAGCTTATGTCTAGCTGACCCACCGCTATCGGGGGCAAGCCCCCTCCCACACTTTTATTGCATTTCAGCTTAAGGGCGTTTGCGTTCTACAGCCCGCAGCAAGTGCGTCGGCGGCGTCTCACAGCTGATCTTGCGCCCCAGCAGCGTCTCGATCGACGGCAGTTGGTACGAGTCATCCTCGCCCGCAAAGCTGATCGACACGCCCGCAGCCCCGGCACGCCCGGTACGACCGATACGGTGTACGTAGTCATCCGGCACTTCCGGCAGGGTGAAGTTGATCACGTGGCTGATGCCGTCGATGTGAATCCCGCGCCCGGCCACGTCAGTGGCCACCAGCACGCGGATCTTGCCTTCGCGAAAGCCTTCCAGGGTCTTGATGCGCTTGTGCTGCGGCACGTCGCCGGACAGTTGCGCGGCGTTGACGCCATCGCGCACCAGGCGTTCTTCGATGCGGCGCACTTCGTCCTTGCGGTTGGCGAAGACCATCACGCGTTCCCAACCGTTGTCGTTGATCAGGTTGTAGAGCAATTTGTACTTGTCGGCACCGGCCACGGCATAGATGTGCTGCTCGACGTTTTCGCTGGCGACGTTCAGCGCCTCGATCTCGACGATGGACGGGTCGGTGGTCCACTGCTTGGCGAGGTTCATCACGTCTTCGGTGAAGGTCGCAGAGAACAGCAGGGTCTGGCGCTCGGCTTTTGGCGGGGTCTGGCGAATGATCTGGCGCACTTGCGGGATAAAACCCATGTCGAGCATGCGGTCGGCTTCGTCCAGCACCATCACTTCGACCATGTCCAGGTGCACGTCGCCACGCTGGTTGAAGTCGAGCAGACGGCCTGGGGTGGCAACCAGGATGTCGCAGTGACGCGCCTCGAGGTGCTTGAGCTGCTTGTCGAAGTCCATGCCGCCGACGAACGTCATGACGTTGAGGCCGGTGTACTTGGTCAGGTCGGCGGCGTCCTTGGCGATCTGCACCACCAGCTCCCGGGTAGGGGCGATGATCAGCGCGCGCGGTTCGCCCATGTAGCGTTCCTTGGGCGGTGGCGTTTGCAGCAGTTGGGTGATGATCGAGATCAGGAACGCGGCGGTCTTGCCGGTGCCGGTCTGGGCGCGGCCGATGGCGTCTTTGCCGGCCAGGGTGAAGCCCAGCACCTGCGCCTGGATCGGCGTGCAGTACGGGAAGCCCAGGTCCTGGATGGCGTGCATCAGTTCCGGGGCCAGGTCGAAGTCGTGGAAGCGGGTCTTGCCTTCCTGGGGCTCGACGACGAAGTCTTCGAGTTTCCACGGGATGACGACCGGCTTTGGGGCGTGCTCGCGGCGAGGCTTTGGCGCGACCGGCGCGGCAGCGACCTCAACCGGTCTTGTCTGTTCAGGCGCTGTCACGTTCGGCTGGGCAACAGGTGCCGTGCGGGCGGGCTGCCTGCCGTCATTGCGGCTGCCGGTTGGCGGGACGGGAGCACTGGGAACAGGCGCGAGCGGCTCAGCCTCGCTTTTGCCGAACATCTTCTTGAGTGCTTTGAGCACGGTCATCTCATTAATTGGTTAAGGAATGTACGCCGGCCAGTGTAATGCAAGAATCGGGCGCGGCGTAGTGCGTCTGTCATACAACTACATAAACGCGCGAGTCAGCGCAGGCGCTCAGCCAGCCAAGTGCCGATATCGCGTATCTCTTCGGGTAACACTTCGTGGCCCATTGGGTATTCCTGCCATGTCACGGTGACACTACGGGTCTTCAGATGCTCATAGGCGCTGCGGCCCATGGCGTTCTGTACCACCTCGTCGTACTGGCCGTGCAGGCACAGGGCCGGAATGCGTTGCTGGCTGGCGGATAATTCCAGCTCATCGTCGAACGTCGGCGCGTAAGTGGAGAGGGCGATCACGCCACCCAGCGGGCCCTGCCATTTTTTAAAGGCTGTGTGGAAAACCACCGCACCCCCTTGGGAAAAGCCAGCCAGGAAAACACGCGAAGCGTCTACCCCGGTTCTTTTCTGCGCTTCGATCAAATCCGTGACCGTATCGGTCGACGCTTCCAGTTCTTCCAGGCTGATCGAACGGGCCGGGCTCATGGCCTTGATGTCGTACCAGCTCGGCATCTCGTAGCCACCGTTGATCGTCACCGGGCGGCTGGGTGCCTGGGGCAAAACGAAGCGGGTGGTCAGTAACGTTTCCTGCAGCATTTCGGCTACCGGCAGAAAGTCATAGCGATCGGCGCCCAGGCCATGCAGCCAGATTACGCAGGCGTCTGCGGGCTTGGCGGGCTCTAGAATCAAGGGTTCGGTCATGTTTGCTCCATAGATGTGCAGGCGCTCCGATTGGGTGCGTCGCAACGGTGCGCGACAGGTTGATCTGTTAAGAGAATGTCGCAAGGTTGAATCTTTTGCTATTGAACCGGGTACTCAGCGACTCAGCCGGCACTCTGGTACGGGCCTTGCTATGTGTAGGTCGATGTCAGAACTCTCCCAGGGCGGTAACACTATCAGTGACTGCCGCTTGTGGGGAAGCAACTGGAATTACCGCAAAGATCTCATGCTGCTTGACCCCAAAAAAAGCCAACACGGGTCGATATCGCCTCATAAGGGTGCGCTGAGGTTGGAGCTCCGACACAACAAGAGCAACTGGAGGTTTGAATGAAGGTATTGAAATCCACCCTGGCCATCGTGACCGCGGCGGCCGTATTGGGTGTCAGTGGTTTTGCCCAGGCTGGCGCCACCCTGGACGCCGTGCAGAAGAAAGGCTTTGTACAGTGTGGCGTGAGTGACGGCCTGCCGGGTTTCTCGGTGCCGGATGCCAGCGGCAAGATCCTCGGGATCGACGCTGACGTGTGCCGTGCCGTCGCCGCCGCCGTTTTCGGCGACGCGACCAAGGTCAAGTTCAGCCAGTTGAACGCCAAGGAGCGTTTCACCGCGCTGCAGTCCGGCGAAGTCGACATCCTGTCGCGCAACACCACCATGACCAGCTCCCGCGATGCGGGCATGGGCCTGAAATTCCCGGGCTTCATCACCTACTACGACGGCATCGGCTTCCTGGTTAACAACAAGCTGGGCGTGAAAAGCGCCAAGGAACTGGACGGTGCAACCATCTGCATCCAGGCCGGTACCACCACCGAGCTGAACGTTTCCGACTACTTCCGTGGCAACAACCTCAAATACACCCCGATCACCTTCGACACCTCCGATGAAAGCGCCAAGTCGCTGGAATCCGGGCGTTGCGACGTGCTGACCTCCGACAAGTCCCAACTGTTCGCCCAGCGCAGCAAGCTGGCCGCGCCGAAGGACTACGTGGTGCTGCCGGAAACCATTTCCAAGGAGCCCCTGGGCCCGGTCGTGCGTAACGGCGACGACGAGTGGCTGGCCATCGTGCGCTGGGTTGGCTACGCCATGCTCAATGCTGAAGAAGCCGGTATCACCTCCAAAAACGTTGAAGCTGAAGCCAAGTCCACCAAGAACCCGGACGTCGCCCGTCTGCTCGGTGCTGACGGCGAATACGGCAAAGACCTGAAAGTGAAGAAAGACTGGGTCGTGCAGATCGTCAAGCAAGTTGGTAACTACGGCGAAGTGTTCGAGCGCAACCTGGGCAAGAGCACCCCGCTGGAAATCGACCGTGGCCTGAACGCGCTGTGGAACAACGGCGGCATTCAATACGCACCGCCTGTGCGCTGATCGCTGATGGTTCTGTCACCCGGTGGGCCAACCGCCGGGTGATGTTCTGTTCCATTCTTTTCGGGGCACTTCATGCAAAATCAAATCGGCGCACCCAAGCAGAAGCTCAGCTTCAGCGATCCCAAAGTGCGTGCGTGGCTCTTCCAGATCATCACGATTGTGGCGGTGGTCTCGCTGGGCTGGTACCTCTTCAATAACACCCAGACCAACCTGCTGCACCGGGGCATTACCTCGGGTTTCGACTTTCTCGAGCGCAGTGCCGGCTTCGGCATCGCGCAGCACTTGATCGATTACACCGAGTCGGACAGCTATGCCCGGGTGTTTGTGATCGGTTTGCTCAACACCTTGCTGGTGACCGTGATCGGTGTGGTCCTGGCGACCCTGCTCGGCTTCATCATCGGCGTGGCGCGGCTGTCGCCGAACTGGATGATCAATAAGCTGGCGACCGTGTATGTGGAAGTATTCCGCAACATTCCGCCGCTGCTGCAAATCCTGTTCTGGTACTTTGCGGTGTTCCTGACCATGCCGGGGCCGCGCAACAGTCACAATTTCGGCGACACCTTCTTTGTCAGCAGCCGTGGCCTGAACATGCCGGCTGCGATTGCCGCTGATGGTTTCTGGCCGTTCGTGGCCAGCGTCGTGGTTGCCATCGTGGCAATCGTGCTGATGGCACGCTGGGCCAACAAGCGCTTTGAAGCCACCGGTGTTCCGTTCCATAAATTCTGGGCGGGGCTGGCGTTGTTCATCGTGATCCCGGCGTTGTGCGCGTTGCTCTTCGGCGCGCCGCTGCACTGGGAAATGCCCGAGCTCAAAGGCTTCAACTTCGTCGGCGGCTGGGTACTGATCCCTGAACTGCTGGCACTGACCCTGGCGCTGACCGTCTATACCGCTGCGTTTATCGCCGAGATCGTGCGTTCGGGCATCAAGTCGGTCAGCCATGGCCAGACCGAAGCGGCACGTTCCCTGGGCCTGCGCCCCGGGCCGACGCTGCGCAAGGTCATCATCCCGCAGGCCCTGCGGGTGATCATTCCGCCGCTGACCAGCCAATACCTGAACCTGGCGAAAAACTCGTCACTGGCCGCCGGTATCGGTTACCCGGAAATGGTTTCGCTGTTTGCCGGCACGGTGCTCAACCAGACCGGCCAGGCCATCGAAGTCATTGCCATCACCATGAGCGTGTACCTGGCGATCAGCATCAGCATTTCCCTGCTGATGAACTGGTACAACAAGCGCATTGCGCTGATCGAGCGGTGAGGAAACGCCCATGAGTTCACATACGTTCAAACCTGATATGCCGCCGCCGAACAAAGTCTTCGGGCCGATGGCATGGATGCGCGCCAACCTGTTTTCCAGCTGGCTCAACACGCTGCTGACGTTGCTGGCGTTCTACCTGATCTACCTGGTAGTGCCGCCGATCCTCAGCTGGGCGATCATCGATGCCAACTGGGTCGGCACCACCCGCGCCGATTGCACCAAGGAAGGCGCCTGCTGGGTATTCATCCAACAGCGCTTCGGCCAGTTCATGTACGGCTACTACCCTGGCGATCTGCGCTGGCGCGTAGACCTCACCGTCTGGCTGGCGATTGTCGGCGTAGCGCCGTTGTTCATCTCGCGCTTTCAACGCAAGGCGGTCTATGGCCTGAGCTTTCTGGTGCTGTACCCGATCATCGCGTTCTTCCTGCTTCACGGCGGTGCGTTCGGGCTGACCAACGTGGCCACCAGCCAGTGGGGCGGCTTGATGCTGACCCTGGTCATCGCCACCGTGGGCATTGCCGGCGCGTTGCCGCTGGGCATCATGCTGGCGTTGGGACGGCGTTCGAACATGCCGGCGATTCGGGTGGTCTGCGTGACCTTCATCGAATTCTGGCGCGGCGTGCCGTTGATCACCGTGCTGTTCATGTCCTCGGTGATGCTGCCGCTGTTCCTGCCTGAAGGCATGGGCATCGACAAGCTGCTGCGCGCATTGATCGGCGTGATCCTGTTCCAGTCGGCCTACGTGGCCGAGGTGGTGCGCGGCGGCTTGCAGGCGATTCCCAAGGGCCAGTACGAAGCGGCTGCGGCGATGGGCCTGGGTTACTGGCGCAGCATGGGCCTGGTGATACTGCCGCAAGCCCTGAAGATGGTGATCCCCGGCATCGTCAACACGTTCATCGCGTTGTTCAAGGACACCAGCCTTGTGATCATCATCGGCCTGTTCGACCTGCTCAACAGCGTCAAGCAAGCCGCCGCTGACCCCAAATGGCTGGGCATGGCCACCGAAGGCTACGTGTTCGCCGCCCTGGTGTTCTGGATTTTCTGTTTTGGTATGTCGCGCTATTCCATTCATTTGGAACACAAGCTCGACACAGGCCACAAGCGTTAGGAGTTGTTGTTATGAGCGAAGCGATCAAACAGCCTGTGAGCCCTGAAGGCATTATCCAGATGCAGGGCGTCAACAAGTGGTACGGCCAGTTCCACGTGTTGAAAGACATCAACCTCAACGTCAAGCAGGGCGAGCGTATCGTGCTGTGCGGCCCGTCGGGTTCGGGCAAGTCCACCACCATCCGCTGCCTCAACCGTCTGGAAGAGCACCAGCAGGGCCGCATCGTGGTCGATGGCGTGGAACTGACCAACGACCTCAAGCAGATCGAAGCGATCCGCCGCGAGGTCGGCATGGTGTTCCAGCACTTCAATCTGTTCCCGCACCTGACCATCCTGCAGAACTGCACGCTGGCGCCGATGTGGGTGCGCAAGATGCCCAAGCGCAAGGCCGAGGAAATCGCCATGCATTACCTTGAGCGCGTGCGCATCCCGGAGCAGGCCCACAAGTTTCCGGGGCAGCTTTCAGGTGGCCAGCAACAGCGTGTGGCGATTGCCCGCGCGCTGTGCATGAAGCCCAAGATCATGTTGTTCGACGAGCCGACCTCGGCACTCGACCCGGAAATGGTCAAGGAGGTGTTGGACACCATGATCGGCCTGGCCGAAGACGGCATGACCATGTTGTGCGTGACCCATGAGATGGGGTTTGCGCGCACCGTGGCCAACCGCGTGATCTTCATGGACAAGGGCGAGATCGTTGAGCAGGCGGCGCCGAATGACTTCTTCGACAATCCGCAGAATGATCGGACCAAGTTGTTCCTGAGCCAGATTTTGCATTGATCGATGGGTGAAAAATAAACCCGGCCTGGTGCCGGGTTTATTGCTTGAAGGCTATGAAATTTTCGCCTCATGCTCTGTGTTGACGGTATGGGTGAACCCCCGCATGTCAGCACCCTCGGCCAATACCTTGGCATCAGCTAGCAGGTGCGGGTAGCGATCCAATAACCGCATCAGTAGCACCAGGGGTTTGGGTGGCAGGAGCTCACCGCGTTCGTAGCGTGAAAACGCGTTGTGGCCACCGCCTGACAAAAGCTCCACCGTTTCTTTTTGTGTGAGATGCAGCTTACGGCGGATGCGTTTCATCTCGGTGCCGATCATTTTTCGTGCAGCGTGGATGAGTTCATCACCTGCTTTCGCGTGGCGCGCTGAGCTATCGGGGTCATACATGCCGTCCCGGCATACATGGCATTCCCAGCCAGAAAGGTCATCAACACGACGCTCCATCCCTTTGACGCTAAGGGTTTCGCTGCGCCCCTCGAAGCGTGTCATTCCTTCGGGCGCACCGCATATACAGCATTGTTGGGTTTTCATGAGTTGCACTCCTTGAAGGAGATTACCGGTGGGGTGCCGCCTATGCAGTAAGTGACCTTTATGTAAATCTCCATGCCGTGTGAACTGATGTGGTACACGTCCTGCCAGACCCTATGGTCGGCATAGGAAGTCATTGATTTGTACAACATCCTTGCTTGCAATTGACAAACGATCTCTCGCATTTCATGGATTGTGAAACCGAGTTTCCTTCCTGTGGTCCTGGCAGTTGCGGTAAATGCCTGGTCTCCAAGCCGCCTGACATCCGCCTTTATCACCGCCAAATCGTAATGAGGTGTGTACTTTTCCATAAGACACCTGAGGCCAATAATTACCCTCTAAGGGTAATTTTACCAATCGAAAATACTGCTCCTTTTCCTGCCTAAGAACCCTAGTGCGTTGCCTTTGTAGGCAGCTCCGAATAGCCTGTGGGAAAATTCATCCCATGATTGGCCGTACTGCAGGCGAGCTGCAGGCACTGCGCTCGGCAAGATCCGCAACGCGCCAAATCCCTCTGCCGGCAGTTGATCAATGACCCCTGAAACGCAACGCAAGACTGAACTTGAAGAGCTGCTGATTGACGCCGAGGCCGACGATGAGGGTGTGCAACGCGCGCAGCCGAGCGTGGCGCGACCCTGGTTGCTGTTGCTCGGCCTGGTTCTGGTGGCGCTGAACCTGCGCCCGGCGCTGTCGAGCCTGTCGCCGCTGCTGGCTGAAGTCTCCAGCAGCCTGGGTTTGTCGGCCGCCAAGGCCGGCTTGCTGACCACCTTGCCGGTGCTGTGCCTGGGCCTGTTCGCGCCGACCGCGCCGATGCTGGCGCGACGTTTTGGCGCCGAGCGCGTGGTGCTGGGCATTCTATTGACCCTGGCCGCCGGGATCATCCTGCGCAGTTCGTTCGGCGAAGTGGGCCTGTTCGTCGGCAGCCTGATTGCCGGTGCGAGCATCGGCATCATCGGCGTGCTGTTGCCGGGCATCGTCAAGCGTGATTTCGCCAGGCAGGCCGGGACCATGACCGGGGTCTACACCATGGCGTTGTGCCTGGGCGCCGCCATGGCAGCGGGCGCTACCGTGCCGTTGAGTCACTACTTTGGTGACCGTTGGACCATTGGCCTGGGCTTCTGGATACTGCCGGCGCTGGCGGCGGCATTGGTCTGGTTGCCGCAGGTCGGCCAACAGCACGGCAGCCACCGCGTTGCTTATCGTGTAAAGGGTCTGCTGCGCGACCCACTGGCCTGGCAGGTCACGCTCTACATGGGCTTGCAGTCGTCGCTGGCCTACATCGTGTTCGGCTGGTTGCCGTCGATCCTGATCGGTCGCGGCCTGAGCGCCACCGAGGCCGGGTTGGCATTATCCGGCTCGATCATCGTGCAACTGCTCAGCTCCCTTGCCGCCCCCTGGCTCGCCACCCGTGGCAAGGATCAGCGCCTGGCAATCGTGGTGGTGATGCTGCTGACCCTGGGCGGTTTGTTCGGTTGTCTTTACGCACCGCTGGAGGGCTTATGGGGGTGGGCGATTGTGCTGGGCCTGGGGCAGGGCGGTACCTTCAGCCTGGCGCTGACCTTGATCGTGTTGCGTTCACGCGATTCCCACGTGGCGGCCAACCTGTCGAGCATGGCCCAGGGCATCGGTTACACCCTGGCGTCTCTCGGCCCTTTCGCGGTCGGCCTGGTGCATGACTGGACCGGCGGCTGGACAGCCATCGGCTGGATTTTCGCCGTGATCGGCCTGGGGGCTATCGTCGCGGGCCTCGGTGCCGGGCGTGCGCGCTACGTGCAAGTCACCAGCGAGCAAGTCTAGAGGTACACCACTTCCAGCGTGGCCGATCCATCAAGCGCGGTCTCCACGCTCAAGTCCAGGTTCTGCCGGGCATTGATCACGGTCTGCACCGTGACAATGCCGTCCAGGAGACTGATGGCCGTGGGCCCGCTGACGCTGCCTTCGACAGCGGTAAAGCCCAGGTAGCTTCTGGAACCGATGTCGATGGGGTTGAGATTGGACGTGCGCCACGCCAGGCCACCGGTGGTGGATTCGGTGCCATAGACCTGCGCGGTGTTGCCGGCCTGGGTTTGCCTTGGGTCGAAGGTCATGGAGTAAACCCCCAGGCGATTGCCGCTGTTATCGAACCCCAGGCCGTAATAAATCTCGCTGTTGACCATGGCTGAACCGTCACGGTTGTCGCGCATGCGCAAGGCATAGCGCACGGGGCCATTGCAGGCGATGCCAATATGCAGGGTCTTTGGCGGCAGGCGCGTGGCGGTCTCCAGGTTCAGGTCCTGCCGGGCGATCTTGCCGTAGTCGATCAGGCCGCCGCTGGACAGCTGCGGTGAGCAGGCGGCGGGAGTGATCAGGCCATGGACACTCAGGTCCACAGTCGAGGCGGCCAGTACCGAGGGGGTGCTGGCCAGTAGCAACAGGCTGGAAAAGAGACGGGTTTTCATGGGACGGACTCCTCACAGTGATGGCTCAGGGGTAGACGATTTCGAGCGTGCCGGAACCGTTGATCCGCACGACCTCGCGCAGGTCCAGGGTTTGCATGGGCGCAAGATAAGTCTTGATGCGCATCGTGCCGGTCAGGGTCTGCAGGGCCACTGGCCCGCTGGTGACGCCGGTTTTGTCGGTAAACCCCATGATGCTGTTGGCGGCCATGGGGATTTGCCGCGCGGTGGAACTGCTCCACGCCACGCCATTGCTGGTGGAGTCGGTGCGGTACAACGCGGGGAAGGTATCGGCACTGAACTCCGCCGGATCGAGGGTGAGGTAAAAGCGCCCGATCTTGCCACGGCTCGCATCCAGGTCCAGGCCATAGGCGGTTTCGTCGATGCCGCCGGTGGCCGAGCCATCGCGGTTGTCCTTCATGTGCAGGGCGAAGCGGATCGGCGCGTCGCACGTCACGTTCAGGCGCAGGGTGCGAGTGGGCAAGGGCGTTTCAGTGCTGCTGTTGAGGTCTTTGGCATACAAAGTGCTGTAGTCCACCACACCCTGGTCGGATAGCGTCGGCAGGCACGCGATCGGGGCAAAGTGCGCACGCAGCGTCAGTTCGCGGTAGCGCCCATGGCGTGCGCCGTACAGCATGTCGGAGATTTCCCAGGTGGTGGCATCGCGCACTTGGGTGGCGGCAGGGTCAGCCCAGGCGCGCACGGTCAATTGCAGCGCCAGGGTTTTTCCCGTGAGCACAGCGCCTCGTTCGACCGGCGCGATGCCATGACCGGGTCGCCATTGCACGACGCTGCCATTGGCGACGGGTGCCTGACCCACGGCCGGCAGCAAACCCAGTTCCACCGCCCGGCCATCGAGCAGGGCATTCCCGGCCTCAATGGCATAGCTGCCGTGTTCGGTAAACCGCAGGCGCTGTGGGCTGGCGGCTTTTGCACGGTAGAACAGGCTGAGGTCTTCGGCCTGCGGGCAGTTGACGGTCACACTCAGACGGCGTTCGCCGAGCAGGCGTTCCGGCGCGCCGTCGCTTTGCGCCAGGCGGTTCATCAGGCCGAAATCCAGCAGCGGTTCGCTGACGTTCAGTTGGCATTCGTCCATGGCCTGGGCAGTGCCGGCGACGCCGATCAACAGCCACAGGCACAGTTGACGCAAGCAGGTTGCAAGGGGCATGGCGGAAATCCTCAAGGTGCATGACAGCGTGCGGGGGCCGTTTCGAAGTACACCGAGGGGTCGGCTTTTTCCGGCAGTGAGTAGCGCAATTGGCAACGACGCCCTTGCGGCGTGGTTATCCACAGCGTCGATTGGTCCAGCACATTGGGCAGGAACACCTGGCTGCTGTCCTGCACCAGGGTGATGAACTCGCCATCAGCGCTGCTGACGGAGGCCCCTGCGGGCAGCGGTTCGCCCTGTTCCGTGCTGACGGTGAGCAACAGGCGGCGGGTCAGGCCGACGCCGAATTCGACGCGCTCCACGGCACCGCGTCCGGCCGAGATCATTGCCAGGCCGTTATTGATATCGGCGTTGCGCGGCAATGAACGCGTCTGCACTTCCACCGGGCTGCGACCGTAGGCAGCCACTTGCGGCACCACGGCCTGGCCTTGCCAGTCGGTCCATACCGGGCCGCTGGGGGTGTTGAGCTTGATGCCGCTCATGTCGCCCACCGATGCCAGGGCGAAGGTGTCACGCACCGGGTAGGGGGAAAAGGTCACGCCGCCGCCGTGCAGCACCACACCGCCGCGCGCACTGCCCTGGTAGCTGGAGCGCTCGGCATCGGAGCGGCTGTAGCTCACGTCGAGCTGGCTGTAGCGCGGCAATGCCGACACGCCCAGGGTGGTTTCCACCTGATGGTCGCTGCTGTCGTGTTCGGCGCTGACGCGATAGCCGAGTTGGTCGTCGATCTGTTCCGTGATGCCCAGCCCGGTGCGGTTCTGGCCGCCGGAATTACGCACCCAGCTACGTAGCCGGCGACTCTCGCCCAACGGCACGCCGATCGTGAGGTACACCGCGTTGTCCTGCTGCTGGCGACCGCCCATTTGCCACTCGGCACTGGCTGACAACGACACCACGCCCAGGCTTGTGCCCCAGGAGGCCAGCGCACGGCTGCTGCTGTCGCCGGCAAAATTGGCCGAGCGCGACACCCCGGCGCTGAATGCACCCAATCGTGGGTGGGACCAGCCCAGGTTGAGGCTTTGCTGGTCGCGGTAGCGCGAATCGCGGTGGTTGTCGTCGCGCGCGTAAGTGCTTTCTTCGAGTTCGCGGTAGCCGATGCTGCGCCAGGAATTGGCTGCGCTGATCGACCATCGCTCGCCCAGGCGCTGGGACCAGGAAAGATCTGTCTGTATGCCGGACACCTTTTCCCGGGCCTGGGTGTTGGACAGTTGAGTGGACAACTGAAGCTGACTATCCAGCCACGGCAACACGCCCAGGGTGGCGCCCATCGAGCGGTATTCACTGGCCGCCAGCACGCCCGTGCCCAGGGTCAACTGCGGGTGCAGAGCGCCGGTCCAGCCGCCACTGATTACCCACGGATCATCGCCTTTGGCATCGCCCACATTGCGCACCCGGCCCGCCGCCACGGAGTAACCCGGCGCCGGCAGCCCGAGCCCGAGCATCGCCGCCGGCACGGTAAAACGCCGCTCGCCGCCGATGCTTTCCTTGACCGTGACTTCGACGTCCGAGCGCGTGTTCAAGCGACGCACATCGGTGAGGGTAAAGGGCCCGGCGGGCACGACGGTGGAATGAATCAACGCGCCGTTCTGGCGCACCTCCACCTGGGCCGGGCTGTTGGCGATGCCCTGGATCTGCGCGCCCTGGCCCTGTTCTTGAAGGGCGTGTTCGGTGAGCACCTGCACGCCGGTGATCTGCGCGCCGGACAGTACCGGGTTGTACAGGTTGATTTGCCCTGCCTGGAGTACCGCCTGGTGGCTGGCGAAGGTGCGCTGGGCATAGGCTTCCAAGTGGGTGCTGCGTGACAGGCCATCCTGCCAGGTCTGCACCTGGCGACTGCGCACGATCCAGTCGCCGGCATTGAATCCCACCTCGGTATTGGCCGAGCCAAAGCGACTGGCGTCATCACCGAAGCGATTGTAGAAGCCGCTGAGGTCGTAGTTGAGCAGCCCGGCTAACCCACCGGTTTGGTAGCCGGAGATATCCTGCTGCACCGTGCGCAGGGCTTGGGTGGGTACCACCAGCGACACCGTCAGCGTTGCCGGGTCCGGCTCCACCAGGGTTTGCGGGTAGCGGACAAGGAAATCCTCGCACCCGGCCGCCTCATCGGCACGCATCAGCTGGGCGCCGTCCAGCAAGGTGCGGTCAAAGCACAGATTGCCCTGCTGATCGAAATTCACCGCCAAGCGGCCACGGGGCTGACCGTTGACGCGCAGATTGACGGTATGTTGCCCGGCCGCGTAGCGCGGTGCAGAAAGCAACAGGCTGGCCAACTGCGGATCGATGCCACGTTGATGCAAGGTCTGTGCATCGAACCCGGACGGGCTGGCATCCTCGGCGCAGACCCTGGCCGGTAGCAGCGCACACAGCAGCAACACCAGCGGCAGGGCGGCGCCGGCAGAGGGATCGGGCACGGCTTCGCCGTCACGGTAACTCAATACTGTTTTCAAGCAAGGTACTCGGGTGGTGAACGCCTAGGGCTTGTGGTCCAGGCGTTCGGGTGACGCTCAATGAGCGGTCACTGCGTGACTCAGGCGGCGGTGGATGATGCCGCCTGGGTGTTGCGTCAGAAACTGATCGGTGCGTCGTAGGCCTTGACCGCAAACCCGTACACGGTGGCCGGTTGCAGCCTTACCGTACGTGCCTGGCTACCGCTGGCCGGGACGCTCAAGGCTTCGCCCGGCAGTACGTAGGTGCGCGGCAGCATGGCCCTGCCGTCGCCGGGCAGCAGTCGCAGCTCCTGCGCCAGCCGCACCACATACGGCGTGTCGTTGCGCACCTGCAACTGGCCGTCGCGCAGTGTCCAGGTCAGGTCGGTCCAGGGTGTGCGGTTGGGGGCCAGGCCCTTGGGGTGCACGATCACCGGCAGGTTCTGGCGCACGGTCACGCCCACGCGGGCATGCCCGGCGGCGGTGGCTGCGCGGCCTTGGGGCATGCCTTCGAACACCACGCGTTTAAGCCGTTGGGTGAGCAATGGCTGCTGGTTTTGCAAAATGAAACGCACCAGCTGGGATTTGGACGCTTCGACCCGTGACAGCGGCGGCGTCACCACCAGCAATGGTTCGGTGTCCTCCGCAATATCCTGCAAGGTGACATGCAAAAGGGCGAGCTGGTTGTCGGTGTTGGTCACCGACACGGACGCTTCGCTGTCTTCTTCATGCACGATTACCACGGAGGTGTCCGGGACCATACCGTCGGCTTTTACCTGATTGCCGAGCACGAGGAACAAGGCAAGGAGGCCCACAGCGGTGTTTGAGAATGTCGTCGTCATGACGGGTTTCCATTAGGCCAAAAAGAGGATCGATCAGAGGTAGCGCAGGTCCAGAACGATGGCTCCGTCGAGCGGGACTTCCTGGTCCAGGGTCAGGTAACGCGAGAAGTTGATGGCGGTGCTCACTTGAAGCTGGACGATCAACTGGCTGATGAAGTCGGGTTGACGGTCACCCGTCGGTGCAAAGGCCATATGGGTACCGGGGTAGGCATTGGGCTCCTGCGACCAGGTTTCACCGTTGTCGGCGGAGGCCAATACCTGCATGGGCTGCGCGTCGCCCACCGCGTTGCGATAGGCCAGCGCCACGGAGCCCAGGCGCTCTTCGGGGACGTGGATGTTCCTGCCCAGCCCGTAGAAATAATCGGGAGCCGACGAAGATTCGGCGCGATTATCGATGCCCACCAGCGCAAACAGCATAGGCCTGGCGCACTGCACGCGCAGTTCGAGCATCTGGATCGGCAGCACGGTGAACTCGTCGTCTTTGAGGCTGTGGGACGCAATCTTGCCGTGATCGACGGTGCCGTCATGGGTCAGCTCGATATGGCAGGCATCCGGGGTTACCCGGCCGGTGACCGTCAGATCGACGACCGAAGCCCCATGGGCTGCGGTCATCGTGGCCAGGCAAAGCCCGGCGATGAAGATGCGCATCCATCTACAGGGCTCGGGCAACGTAAGACGCAGCCCATGCCTGCAGGTGGTCGGAGGATGGGCGGCCATAGGTTAGAGGTACTTCACTTCAAGGGTGGCCGAGCCATCGATGGTGACTTCATTGCTAAGGTCCAGGCTGTCGGCGCGGTTAATGATCGTGAGCACTTCCAGATCCACGCTCAGGTCTTTGATCGACAGCGGCTGGGTGTCGTCGCTCATCGACGCCGCCGCCATGTACATGCTCGGTTCCCAGAATTTCTCGGCGTACCAGGTTTTGCCCTGGTCCATTGATGCGATGGGTTGAACGCTCACGCCGTCGGCAACCATGCCGCGCCACGTGAGGGAGAAGTGGCCCAGCTTCTGGGTTTCATTGATAAAGCCCAGGCCGAAGTCCGTGCTTAGGCCTGAGGCCGCGCGGTTATCGATGGGGTGCAGGGCAAACTGGATCGGCGCGTCACAGTTGACGCTCATCGACAGGGTATTCACCCCAATCGCCGTTCCCCTGTCCGGGTGCAAATCCTTGGCGGACACCTTGCCGTGGTCGATCACGCCGCCGCCGGAAAGGCTGGGGGTGCAGGCGCTGGGCACAATCAGGCCCTTGACGGTCAGGTCCACGCTGGACGCGGCAAAGGTCGTTGCCGAGTTGAGCAGCAGTACGCTGGCGGCCAGGGTGGTCAATCGGGTTTTCATCGGGGGAGCTCCTTAGAGGTAATTGACTTGCACAGTGGCGTGGCCGTCGATGGGCACTTCGTCGGTCAGCGTCAGGCTGCTGGCGGGGGCGATGTGCGTGATCAGGCGTATTTCGGCGTCCAGCGCCTGGACCGCAATCGGCGCCAGGCCGTCGTTGTCGGCGACCGCCGTCAGCAAGGTATGGCTGAGCATCACCGAGGGCATCCAGGTCACGCCGCCATCCCGGGAGGTGATGGTGCGTACCGGCACGCCATCGGCCACTGGCCTGTACAGGCCGAGCCCGGCATCGCCGACTTTTTCATCGTTGGCTGTCACGCCCAGGCCATGCCAGGCGAAGTGGCTGGCGGTGGTGCCGGCGCGGTTGTCGATGGTGTTCAGGGTGAAAATGGTCGGCCCTTCACAACGCACGCTCAGCAGCATGGTTTCTCTGGGCAGGTCGGTGTAGGTGTCGGGGTTGAGGTCTCTGACTGATACCTTGCCGAAGTCAACCGTGCCATCACCGGAGACCATGGGCGCGCAGGCACTCGGGGTGATGATGCCCTTGACCGTGAGGTCCTGGCTGCTGCCTGCCAGCGTGAAAGATGAGGCGCCCAACAAGAGGACGGCCAAGGGAACAGCGCTCAGGTAAGTCATCGTTTAAACCTTCCTTAGTACGAAGATGAAGGGTTAGAGGTACACCACTTCCAGGGTGGCGGAGCCATCGATCGGTTGTTCCCGGGTCAGGGTCAGCTCACTGGACGCGGCGATAAAGGGGTGTACCACCAGGTTGCTGTTCAGCGTCTTGATCGCGATGGGCGCCCAGTTTCCATTGGCGTTGTTCCCGAAGGCGGTGAGTCGGCCGCGCATCCAGATGGCGTCCTCACTGTTCTCGTTCCAGGTGGTGCCGTTGTTTGTTGAGACCAGCTTGCTCACCGGCAGGCCGTCTGCGAGGTAATCCCTGACGATGATGACAAAATTGCCCACCCGCTCCGTGTCGTTGATCACCCCCAGGCCGTAGGAGTAATCGTCGGGGCTGTTCGAGGAGCCGGCGCGATTGTCCACACCGTCGAGTGCAAACAGCGTTGCCGCCTCGCAGCTCAGGTTCAGCTGCAGGGTGGTGGCCGGCAGGGGGGTGGATTGGTTTTCGCGAAGATCCCTGGCGGCGATCTTTCCATAGTCGGCAACGCCGCCCTGGGCCAGCGTGGGGGTGCAGGCGCTGGGCGTGATCAGCCCTTTGACGGCCAGGTCGACGCTGCTGGCGGCAAACACCGAGGCGGTCATGGTGAGCAGCAGGGCAGCGCTCAACAGGCACAGGGAGGTTTTCATGGTGGAAGCGTCCATTTACAGGTACTTGACTTCAAAGGTCGCGGAACCGTCGATCGCCACTTCGTCGGTCAAGGTCAGGTCTCTTGCCGGGGCAATGGAGGTGTAGAGCGTGACGTCCAGGATCGCGTCCTTGATCGGGTGCGGCGCCCAACCGGTGTCGCCACGACTGCCCAGTGCCACCAGGTCGTTGGGGGCGATGCCATCGTCAGGCATCAACTGGCTCCAGCGTTCCTCGCCGTTGTACCTGGCCAGGAGCGTGGAGGGGATCTCGGCGACGGGGTTGCTGAACGCCAATTGATACCTGCCCAGCTTCTGGTTTTCGTTGATCATGCCCAGCCCGAAGGAGCTAGGGTAGATAGCGGAGCCGACCCGGTTGTCGATGGGGTCAATGGCGAACAGCGTCGCCGCATCGCAGTTGACGCTCAGTTGCACGGTCTTGCGCTCAAGCGTGGTGGTTTTGTCGAGGTTCAGGTCTTTTGCGGCGATTTTCCCGAAGTCCACATCACCTGGCAGGCTGGGTGTACAGGCACTGGGTGTGATCAGCCCTTTGACGGTCAGGTCGACGCTGCTGGCGGCGAACACCGAGGAGGTCATGGCGAGCAGCAGGGCACTGCTCAACAGGGATACAGGGGTTTTCATTTCAACTCATTCCATTGCAGTCGGGCAGATTGAAACGCGTGCAGGTCAACGCCCGTTCCTGAGTGAGCGAGGGGGTTGGCTTGGCGGCGGTTTCGAAGTTTTTTGCGGTTGCCGGGGAGTGGCAAACCTTCCCTCTTTTTGGGGTGGACACAATTTAGCGAGGGGGCTGCGAGGGGGAAATACAACTAATACGACATTGGCCAGGCGTGGCTGGCGCGCTGTTTTGAAGGCTGTTTCGCGGTGCTTTTCGTAGTTGTTGTATGGGCTTGAATGGACTTGAAAGGTTATAGGTGCTGCGGTCGATAACCTTCGAAAGGGTATGTCTGGCGCTGCTGCGTGACAGCTCGCCCTGGCGACTGCGCCAATGCCGCAAACGGCTGCCCGATTAACCACCACGAAGAGGTACTGATGGGCTCGCCAGGAGGTTCAACCGCAGGAGCGAGCCAGACAGTCAGACCGCCTTTTTCCCCCCGGCCTCATTGGCAGCACCTGAATGTGCTGGTGGTGGAGGATCATTCGGCCTATCGCCTGTTGTTGGGGTGGCTGCTGCAAAAACTCAGCCTCGGCCACCAGCTTGCCGCCAATGGCCTCATGGGGTTGGACGCCTTTACCCATAGGCCCTTCGACCTGGTCATCAGCGATTGCCGGATGCCCCTCATGGACGGTTACAGCATGGCCCGCGCCATTCGCCGGCACGAGCGCGAAAACAGGTTGAAGCGAGTGCCGATCATCGCCTTGACCGCGAATCTGCAAAACGACAGCCCGAAACGTTGCCGCAAGGCCGGCATGGATGCCTGGCTGGTCAAGCCGCTGACGCTTGAACAATTGCACGCTGTACTGGTGCGTTGGTTGCCGGGCGATGAAGGCCCGCGCGCCGGAAAAGAAGCCGCGATGCCAATTATCAATTGGCCAACCCGTGCTTCGCTGGTCGCCACGTTTGGCAGCGACGTCATTGTCGACCAATTGCTGGAAAGCCTGCTGGTGGAGGCTTGGGAAGACCTGCGTGTGTTACGCCATGCGCGTGCGACGTTGAACGCATCACTGACCGCCGAGCACTTGCATCGGTTGATCGGCAGCCTGGTGTTTCTGGGGGGCGCGGGCCTGGAAACCAGCGCCGTGAGTGTGATCAGGCAGGTCCTGTGCGATGGCGTCGCTGCGCATAAGGCGCAGTTGGAAGGGTTCGAGGCACAGCTGTGCACCTATCTCGATTACCTGTCCGACATTTGAAGAATGCTGGTGCTGGGCATTCATCTCCACAGCGATCTGGTTTTGACTGTAGGCGCTTTCCTATTGTGTTGTAGTCCAAAAAGTGGCCGCTACTGAACATTGGGTTCGGCCGCAAGCGGCTCTTTGTTAGCAGTTGTTGATGATCGCAGGCAGAGGTATTTTGCGCGGATTCAAGTTGCCATCATTCGTGGGTGCCTATGCTTAGAGTAATTATTGCTGACGATCACCCCATTGTCCGAGTCGGGCAAAAAGTCGTGATCGAGGCGAATGGCAAGTGCAAGGTGGTCGGTGAAGCCGACGGCCCCGATCAACTGCTAGGCGTGCTGGGTGATACACCGTGCGACGTACTGGTCACCGACTTCGCCATGCCCGGCGGCCAGCAGGCTGATGGTTATTGCCTGTTGGGCCTGCTGCATCGTCAGTATCCGCAGTTGCCGGTGATTCTGGTGACGATGTTCGCCAATGTCGCCACCTTACGCGCCGCCTTTGCCCATGGCGCCAGGGCGGTGGTCGCCAAAAGCGCCTCGGCCAAGGAGTTGCCCCTGGCGATCAAGGCCATACAGGCCGGACAGACCTTCGTCAGCGAATGCCTGCGCATGCAACTGGTGGAGGCCGGCACCGGTGACCAGTCCCAGGAACCCCAGCTATCGGGCAAGGAGCGCGAGGTGGTGCGCATGTTGGCCAGCGGCATGACCGTCAGCCAGATCGCAGCCCAGGTCAACCGCAGCGTCTCCACGATCAGCAAGCAGAAGAGCACGGCCATGCAGCGCTTGAGTATTTCCACCGACGTTGACTTGTTCGCCTACGCCCGCAGTACCGGCATAGCGCCGTAGCCCGCCCATTTGTCTGGCGAATGAGAGTAGCCAGGGCGGCGTGGGCAGCTTATCGTGCGCCTACTCTTTCGACCCCTGCGGAGCCTGCCCATGAGTGATGCCCACAACGCCCTGATCAGCCGATTCTACGGCGCCTTCCAGCGTCTGGATGCCGAAGCCATGATCGCCTGCTACAGCGATGACGTGGTGTTCAGCGACCCGGCCTTTGGTGAGCTGCGCGGCCGTGACGCGGGGGATATGTGGCGCATGCTCACCACGCGGGCCAAGGATTTTTCCTTGACCTTCGACCAGGTAAACAGTGATGAACGCACCGGCAGTGCACACTGGGTGGCCACCTATTTGTTCAGCGCGACCGGCAATACCGTGGTCAACGATATCCAAGCGCGCTTCGTCTTTCGCGAGGGCAAGATCTGCGAGCACCATGATCAGTTCGACCTGTGGCGCTGGTCGCGCCAGGCGTTGGGCACCAAGGGCCTGCTGCTGGGGTGGACACCGCTGGTGCGAAACGCCGTGCGCGCCCAGGCGAACAAAGGCTTGAAGGCATTCCAGGCCAGTCGTTGATAAACTGGGCGCCCCTTTGCCTTGCCGAATCCATCCGTGAGCACGCCTGAACCCAAGCCCTGGTACGTCTACCTGGTGCGCGCCGCCAATGGCGCGCTGTATTGCGGTATCAGCAACGACCCGGTGCGCCGATTCGCTTCGCACCAAAGCGGCAAGGGCGCGCGGTTTTTCCTGTCCAGCCCGGCCATAGCGCTGGTGTACACCGAGCAATGCGCGAGCAAGAGTGAGGCGTTGCGCCAGGAGCGCTTGATCAAGAAATTGAAGAAGAGCGCCAAGGAGTGCCTGGCGGCAAGTGGCTCATCACGCTGACTGATAGGTTCCCATTACACCGTCGGGACCTTTTGCGCGGTAATCTGCTCGTTCATTCGCCATCCGGAGCCTCGTATGTCCGAGCTCATCCTGCATCATTATCCAACCTCACCTTTTGCGCAAAAAGCTCGACTTTTACTCGGCTTCAAGGGGCTCTCCTGGCATTCCGTACACATTTCGCCGGTGATGCCCAAGCCCGACCTGACGGCCTTGACCGGCGGCTATCGGAAAACCCCGGTGCTGCAGGTGGGGGCGGATATCTATTGCGACACGGCGCTGATCGCGCGTCGTCTGGAGCAGGAAAAGGCTGCGCCTGCGCTGTTCCCGCCGGGCCAGGAAATGATCACCCAGGCATTCGCCGCCTGGGCCGACAGCGTCGTGTTCGCCCACGCCGTGAGCCTGGTGTTCCAGCCGGAGTCGGTGGCGGTGCGTTTCGGCAAATTACCACCCGAAGCCATCAAGGCCTTCATCGCCGACCGCGCCGCGCTGTTCAGTGGCGGCACGGCCAGCAAGCTCCCGGCCGAGTTGGCCAAGCATCAGTGGCCGGCGATCATGACGCGGCTGGAGCAACAGCTACAACGCGAATCCGGCGATTTCCTGTTCGGCGCGCCTTCGATTGCCGACTTTGCCCTGGCCCACTCACTGTGGTTCCTGAAAGCCACGCCGGTCACCGCGCCGTTTGTGGATGCCTATCCGGCCGTGTTGGCTTGGCTTGAACGCGTGTTGGGTGTTGGCGACGGCACCGCCAGTCCGATGACCGCAGAGCAGGCCTTGAAGATCGCCCGCGATGCCACCCCGGCACCGCTGCCGGATGAGGCGTTCGAGGACTTGAACGGCTTCAGGGCGGGACAGCAGGTGACCATCGCGGCCATCGACTATGGCGTCGACCCCGTGGCCGGTGAGTTGCTGTTTGCCGGGCGCGAAGAACTGATCCTGCGTCGTACTGATGAACGTGGCGGCACCGTGCACGTGCATTTCCCTCGGTGGGGGTTTCGCATCCAGGCGCAATAACAAAAAAATAATTACTCACTGATGTGAGGTAAACCTGCGGCCCATCCGTGTAGTGCATGAAACTGCGATCAATTCGCATTAACAGCGTTTTCTACACGGGTTCTCACAGCATGAAGTCGACGGCGGGCGGTTGGGTCAAACAGTGGCTGGGAGCCTCGGTACTGATGGTGTCGGGGGTGGCATTGCTGCCCCTGGCGGTGGCGCAGGCGCAGGAGCAACAAAGCGCCCGGTTCAATTTTGACCTGGCAGCCAAACCGCTGCCTCAGGCCCTGAGTGATTTCAGCCGGGTGACCGGCATCAGCGTGATCTATACCGATGAAGCGCCCTACGGTTTCAACGCCCCGGCGCTCAGCGGGCAAATGAGCGCGACCCAGGCCCTGCAACGCCTGCTGGGTCAATCAGGCTTCACCTTCCGCCGGATCGACGCCCGCACCCTGGCCCTGGAACCTGTGCCAACCGATGGCGCGGTCAATCTCGGCGCTACCACCATCAGCGGCGCCAACCTCGCCCAGGACAGCACCAGCTACCAGCCGCCGCCGACCAGCTCGGTGATGCGCTCCCGTGGCCTGTTGCTGGAAACCCCGCAGACCGTCAACGTGGTCCCGGCTCAAGTGCTGCGCGATCAACAACCGCGCAATCTGGATGATGCGCTGGGCAATATCAGCGGTATCACCCAGTCCAACACCCTCGGCAGTACCCAGGACGCGGTGATGCTGCGCGGTTTTGGCGACAACCGTAACGGCTCGATCATGAAGGACGGCATGCCTGTGGTGCAGGGTCGCGCCTTGAATGCGACGGCCGAGCGTGTCGAAGTGCTCAAGGGCCCGTCGTCGTTGCTGTATGGCATCCAGGACCCCGGCGGCGTGGTCAATATCGTCAGCAAAAAGCCCGAGCTGCTGCAGTCCACTTCCCTGACTGCGCGCGGCTCCACCTTCGGCAGCGGCAAGAACGGCAGCGGCGGCAGCCTGGACACCACCGGCCCGGTGGGTGACAGCGGCCTGGCCTATCGCCTGATCGTCGACCATGAAGATGAAGACTACTGGCGCAACTACGGCACCCACCGCGAGACCTTGGTGGCGCCGTCGCTGGCATGGTACGGCGACACCACCCAAGTGGTGTTGGCCTATGAGCACCGCGAATTTCTTTCGCCGTTCGACCGTGGCACCGCCATCGATCCCAAGACCAACCATCCGCTGAACATCCCCGCCACCCACCGTCTGGACGAGCCGTTCAACAACATGGAGGGCCGCTCCGATCTGTACCGCCTCAGCGTCGATCATGATCTGAACGACGACTGGAAAGCCCATTTTGGCTACAGCTGGAACCGCGAAACCTACGACGCGAGCCAGGTACGCGTGGTCAAGGTCAACACCAACGGCACCCTGACCCGCAGCATGGACGGCACCCAGGGCGCGCTGACCACCGACCGCTTCGCCACCGCCAGCCTTGAAGGCAAGGTGAATGTGGCAGGTATGCAGCATGACCTGGTGTTCGGCCTGGATGACGAATACCGCAAAATCTACCGCGCCGACCTGATCCGCCAGACACCGCGTGGCGTTTTCAACTACAACAACCCGGTATACGGCAACGAAGTGGCGGGCTCCAAAGTCAGCGCGCCGGACAGCAACCAGACCGACCTGCTGCGCAGCGACTCGTTGTTCTTCCAGGACGCCATTCACCTGAACGATCAGTGGATCCTGGTCGGCGGCGCGCGCTACCAGATGTACGACCAATACGCCGGCAAAGGCGTGCCGTTCACCGCCAACACCGATGGCAACGGCCAGAAATGGGTGCCGCGTGCCGGGTTGGTGTATCGCTACACCGATGAGCTGTCGTTCTATGGCAGTTATACCGAGTCGTTCAAACCCAACTCCACCATCGCGCCGTTGGCCAACAAGACCGTGCTGGATGGCAGCCTGGACCCTGAAGAATCCAAGGCGTGGGAGCTGGGTACCAAGTTCGACCTGCCGGGGCGCATCACCGCGAGCGCGGCGCTGTTCACCATTGATAAACGTAATGTGCTGGTGCAGGTGGGCGACGGTTTGACCTCGGTCTACAGCGTGGCGGGCAAGGTGCGATCCCGTGGACTGGAAGTGGATGCCAGCGGCCAGTTGACCGACAAGTGGAGCCTGATCGGCAGTTACGCCTACACCGATGCCGAGGTCACCGAAGACCCGAGCCTCAAAGGCAATCGCCTGCAGAACGTGGCGAAAAACACCGGCTCGCTGTCGGCGGTGTATGATTTCGGCAGTATCCTGGGTGGTGATCAACTGCGCGTCGGCGCCGGAGCGCGTTATGTCGGTGAGCGGGCAGGGGATGCGGCCAACAGCTTTGAATTGCCGAGCTATACCGTGGCCGATGTGTTCGCCAGCTACGACACTCGGCTCGAGGGGCAGAAGGTCAAGTTCCAGCTCAATGTGAAGAACCTGTTTGACCGTACCTACTACACCTCGTCGGTGAACACGCAGTTCGTGTCTATTGGCGATGCGCGGCAGGTGTCGGTGTCCAGCACCCTCACTTTCTGACTGCGGTTCGCTTTATGTGGGAGGGGGCTTGCCCCCGATAGCCATAGGTATCTACACAACTCTGTAGCGCCCAACCGTAACCACGATGCGAAGCGAGTCGCTCTTGATCTTGATCTGCTTTTGATCTTAAGCGCCCCGTCAAACCACGCTGGCCGAACGCAGGCTTGAATCCGTGGGTAACCCGGCAGGACGCCGGGTTAGCCGCACTGGGCCATGGATGGCCCATTGCGGCGGCCCACGGATTCAAGCCGGAGTGAGGGCACACCGAGCCCAGGCGAGGTGCCGAGTGGTGGGGCAAGAGCGTTTTGCTTACTTTTGCGCTTTTCAAAAGTGAGCCGCCGTCAGGGCGGAACCCTAAGCAGCCGTTACCGCAGAAACGGATATGTACTCGTTCCAATCCAACACCCTGGTCGGCCCAGAGGCCGCCATCGGGGGCAAGCCCCCTCCCACATTTGGACCTCGGAGCGTCAGGTAGATACGCGTTAGCTCCCTCGCCACAGGTGCGGTGTCGCACCAAAATTGTGTAGATACCTATGGCCATCGGAGGCAAGCCCCCTCCCACATTGGCACCTGAGCTGTTAGCGTTGCGGACATTCGATGCTTACGGAAAACGCGACTGATGCATTTCGCAAAATGGTTACACACCAGCACCCTGCTGGTCGGCTTGAGCTTTTTACTGGGCGGCTGCGCTAGCGTTTCCCAGACCTCCACTCCGGCAACCCTGGATAAGCTGTTGAGCGACCCGGCATTGCAAGGCGCGACGGTCTCGCTGATGGTGCGCGACGCCCGCACTGGCGCCACGCTCTACCAGCACAACCCCCGTACACGGTTGGTGCCCGCCTCCAACCTCAAACTGCTGACCACCGCCGCAGCGATGGATGTGCTGGGCCCGCAATACCGCTTCGCCACGCAACTGTTGAGCGATGGCACCCGCCAGGGCGATCATCTTACCGGCAATCTCTACCTGCGCGGCCTGGGCGACCCGACCCTGCAGTACGCCGACTATCAGGCGCTGGCGGCGCAACTGGCCAGCCAGGGCGTGCGCCAGGTGCAGGGCGACCTGGTGTTCGACGATACCTGGTTCGATGCCGAGCGGCTGGGGGTCGACTGGTCCCATGATGATGAAACCACCTACTACGGCGCGCAGATTTCCGCGCTGACGGTGTCGCCCAATGCGGACTTTGATGCCGGCAGCGTGTTGGTCACCGCCAGGGCGCCGGTGCGGGTTGGCCAGCCCGTGAGTGTCGATATCTATCCGCCCACCGACTACCTGCAATTGAGCAATCGCGCCGTCAGTGGGCCGGGTAACAGCTATGGGATCAATCGCCGGCATGGCACCAACCTGTTGCAGCTCAGCGGCGCGGTGGCAGCGGGACGGCAGAATCAGCAGCTGATCAGCGTCTGGGAGCCGACACAACTGGTGGCCAATCTGTTTGAACAAGCCTTGGCGCAACAGGGCATTACGGTGCAGGGGCGTCGCGTAATGGGCGGGGCGAGCCCGTCGGCGGTGACGATGCTGGCCGAGCACCAATCGGCGCCGTTGCAGGCGTTGATCGTGCCGCTGCTCAAACTCTCGAACAACAACATGTCCGAAGCCTTGCTCAAGGCCATGGGGCGCCAGACCGCCAGCAGCGGCACGGCGGCGGCGGGCGCAGTGGCGGTGGCCGGCTTTCTCAAACGTCAGGGGCTGGACACCGCCACGTTCAGCCAGGTCGACGGCTCCGGCCTGTCGCGGCGCAATCTGGTGTCGTCGCAAACCTTCACCGACCTGCTGCTGGCCGCCGGCAAACAGCCGTGGTTCACCGCCTGGTACGACGCACTGCCGATTGCCGGCAACACTGACCGCATGACCGGTGGCAGCCTCGGCTATCGCCTGCGCGGCACCCCGGCCGAAAACAATTTGCACGCCAAGACCGGCTCCATGACCGGTGTTTCCTCATTGAGCGGCTACGTGACCGATGCCCACGGGCGCAGGTTGCTGTTCTCTATGCTGACCAACAACTACGTGGTGGCCGGCGCGCAGGTCAAGACGCTGGAAGATCGTGTGGCAGTGGCGCTGTCGCGCTGGGACGACTGATTCAGGGCTGATAGCCCATGCGCCAACTCACGGCCCGGGTCGCCGCCAGCAAATGCTGCGCCGCCGGGCCGTCTTCATCGGCGTGGAACAGCGAGGTGGGACCGACCACGGTCATGACCGCCGCCACGTGCCCGGTCGCGTTGAACACGGGCGCTGATAACGCATCCACCCCGGGCATCAGCAAGCCATGCACAAAGTGCAGGCCACGGCTGCGGATCTGTTCGCGCAGGGTGGCGTAGGCCGCATCGTCCGCCAAGGCGTGGGCGGTACCGGCCTGGATCTCGCGCTCACGCAAGTCCACGGTCTCCCGGGACGGCAGGTAGGCGCTGAACACCAGCCCGGTGGACGAGCTCAAGAGCGGCAATACCGACCCCAACTGCGTCACCACCGTGACGGCGCGCACCGCCGGCTCGATCTGCACCACGGTCGCCCCCTGGTTGCCCCACACCGCCAGAAAGCAGGTTTCATTCAACTCATCGCGCAGCTCCGCCAGCGGCAGTGCGCCGACCTTCAGCACATCCATGCTGCCCAGCGCCGCCAGGCCCACGCGCAACGCTTCGCGGCCCAGGCCATAGTGGTTGGTGGCGGGGTTTTGTTCGGCAAAGCCCGACGCGATCAGCGCCTGCAAGTAGCGGTGCACCTTGCTCGCCGGCATCTGCACATGGTCGGCCAGGCGCGACAATGACGTGGACGGCGACAGTTGTGCCAATGCCTTGAGGATATCGGTGCCCACCTCAGCCGAGCGGACTTTCTGTTTACCGGTGTCGCGGGGCTTTTCCATGGGAGAGCGAGAATCCGAAAGATAAGTGGGCGTCTTTATAGCTTGACGCTCCCTGGCGATCAAATTACGTTATGCGTAACTGGATTACGATAAAAACAACTGACCCAGAGGACGCTCCATGAACCTCGAATACCTGTCGGGCTTTGGCAACGAATTTGCCAGCGAAGCCTTGCCTGGCGCACTGCCCGTTGGCCAGAACTCGCCGCAGAAAGCGCCCTACGGGCTGTACACCGAACTGTTCTCCGGCACCGCGTTCACCATGGCGCGCAGCGAAGCGCGGCGTACCTGGCTGTACCGCATCCAGCCGTCGGCCAATCACCCGGCCTTTATCAAGCTGGAGCGGCAATTGGCCGGTGGGCCGCTGGGCGCTGTGACGCCCAACCGGTTGCGCTGGAACCCGTTGGAAGTTCCAGCTGAGCCGACCGACTTTATCGACGGGCTCGCAGGGATGGTCGCCAACGCCGGGTCGGAAAAACCCTCAGGGATCAGCATTTACCACTACCGCGCCAATCGGTCGATGGAGCGGGTGTTTTTCAACGCCGACGGCGAATGGTTGATCGTGCCCGAACAGGGCCGGTTGCGTATCGTCACTGAGCTGGGCGTACTGGAAGTCGAGCCGCTGGAAATTGTGGTGTTGCCACGAGGTCTCAAATTTCGCGTCGAACTGCTCGACGCCCAGGCACGCGGCTACGTCGCCGAAAACCACGGCGCGCCGCTGCGCCTGCCGGACCTTGGCCCGATCGGCAGCAACGGCCTGGCCAACCCGCGCGACTTCCTGACGCCGGTCGCGCACTACGAAGACCGCAAGCAACCGACCACCCTGGTGCAGAAATTCCTCGGCGAGCTGTGGGCCTGCGAGCTCGACCATTCGCCGCTCAACGTGGTCGCCTGGCACGGCAACAACGTGCCGTACAAGTACGACCTGCGCCGCTTCAACACCCTCGGCACGGTGAGCTTCGATCACCCGGACCCGTCGATCTTCACCGTCCTGACCTCGCCCACCAGCGTGCATGGCCTGGCCAACCTCGACTTCGTGATCTTCCCGCCGCGCTGGATGGTCGCCGAGAACACCTTCCGGCCACCGTGGTTCCACCGCAACCTGATGAACGAATACATGGGCCTGATCCAGGGCGCCTACGATGCCAAGGCCGAGGGTTTCCTGCCCGGTGGCGCGTCGTTGCACAGCTGCATGAGCGCCCATGGCCCGGATGGCGAAACCTGCACACGGGCGATCAATGCCGAGCTGGCACCGCACAAGATCGATAACACCATGGCCTTCATGTTCGAGACCAGCCAGGTGCTGCGTCCCACCCAGTTCGCCTTGCAATGCCCGCAATTGCAGCCTTCTTACGACGCGTGCTGGGCCGCGCTGCCCGCCACCTTCAATCCGAATCGGAGATAACCCATGACTCAACCAACGCAGACCCGCAGCTGGGTGGCCTCGGCCAACGGTCACGCGGACTTTCCCCTGCCGAACCTGCCGCTGGGTGTGTTCAGCATCAATGGCTCGGCGCCGCGCAGTGGCGTGGCGATTGGCGACGCGGTTCTCGACCTGCACGCGGCACTGGACCAGTTCGACGGTGACGCCCGGCGAGCGGTAGAAGCCACCGCCGGTGGCCAATTGAACGGCTTTTTCGAACTCGGCCGCGGCCCCCGCGTGGCTCTGCGCGAGCGCCTGCTGGAATTGCTGGCCGAAGGCAGCACGTTGCAAACCCGTGAAGCGCAGGTGTTGCACCGTGCCGCCGATTGCCAGATGCACCTGCCGGCCAGGATCAATGACTACACCGACTTCTATGTGGGCATTGAACACGCGCAGAACGTCGGCAAACTGTTCCGTCCCGACAACCCGCTATTGCCCAACTACAAGTACGTGCCGATTGGTTACCACGGCCGTGCCTCGACCATTCGCCCCTCGGGCACCGAGGTGCGTCGCCCCAAAGGCCAGACCTTGCCCGCCGGCCAGACCGAGCCGACGTTCGGCCCCTGCGCGCGCCTGGACTATGAGTTGGAACTGGGTATCTGGATCGGCCAGGGCAATGCCATGGGCGACGCGATTGCCATTGGCGACGCGGCCGAACATATTGCCGGTTTCTGCCTGCTCAACGACTGGTCGGCGCGGGATATCCAGGCCTGGGAATACCAGCCGCTCGGGCCGTTTCTTTCCAAGAGCTTCATCACCAGCATCTCGCCATGGGTGGTGACGGCCGAAGCGCTGGAGCCATTTCGCAAGGCGCAACCGCCGCGTCCCGCAGGCGATCCGCAGCCGCTGCCGTACCTGCTGGACGTTCGCGACCAGAAGGCCGGCGCCTTCGATATCGAGTTGGAAGTGCTGCTGACCACCGCATCAATGCGTGAACAGAACCTGCCGGCCCATCGCCTGACCTTGAGCAACACCGAGCATATGTATTGGACTGTGGCGCAAATGGTGGCGCACCACAGCGTCAACGGTTGCCAATTGCAAGCCGGTGACCTGTTTGGTTCGGGGACCTTGTCGGGCCCGCAGCCGGGGCAGTTCGGCAGCCTGCTGGAAATCACCGAAGGCGGCAAAAAGCCGATTGAGTTGGCATCCGGCGAGGTGCGTAAGTTCCTCGAAGACGGTGATGAAATCATCCTGCGTGCCCGCTGCCATCGTGAAGGCTTCGCCTCCATCGGTTTCGGTGAATGCCGCGGTACCGTGGTCGCCGCGCGCTGAGAGGGCAGGGGCATGGAACTGTATACGTATTACCGTTCTACCGCGTCGTACCGGGTGCGCATCGCCCTGGCGCTCAAAGGCCTGGATTTCACTGCGGTACCGGTCAATCTGCTGGTGCCGGCCGGCGGCGCCAATCGCCAGCCCGAGTACCTGGCGATCAATCCGCAAGGGCGCGTGCCGGCCTTGCGCAGCGATGAGGGGGCGCTGCTGATCCAGTCACAGGCGATCATCGAGTACCTGGAGGAGTGTTATCCACAGGCGCCGTTGCTTTCCAAAGACCTGGTCGTTCGAGCCCATGAACGCGCGGTGGCGTCGATCATTGCCTGCGATATCCATCCGTTGCATAACTCCAGTACCCAGAATCTGCTGCGCCAGTGGGGTCACGATGAGGAGCAATTGCTGGAGTGGATTGGGCATTGGATCAGCCAGGGCCTGGGCGCGGTGGAGCAGTTGATTGGCGACACAGGATTCTGCTTTGGCGAGCAGCCGGGCTTGGCGGATGCGTTTCTGATTCCCCAGTTGTATGCCGCCGAACGTTTCAGCGTGCCGTTGGGTGCGTACCCGCGTATTGGGCGAGTGGCGGCGTTGGCGGCGCAGTGTCCGGCCTTCATGCAGGCCCATCCGGCCAACCAGCCTGACACGCCATAGGCTGCATGGGGCCAAATGTGGGAGGGGCGGTGCGACGATTCGACTTGCCCCCGATGGCGGCCTCTGGGCCGACCAGGATGTTGGATCAGACCGAGTACATATCCGTTTCTGCGGTCACGGC
>NZ_CVTX01000153.1:0-1493 GCF_900005715.1 Pseudomonas sp. 34 E 7 | reverse complement strand
AGTGCGGCTAACCCGGCGTCCTGCCGGGTTGCCCACGGATTCAAGCCTGCGTTCGGCCAGCGTGGTTTAACGGGGCGCCTAAGATCAAGATCAAGATCAAGAGCGGCTCGCTGCGCATCGTGGAGTGGTGGGGGTACCTATGCCAGTCAGTTAAGCGTACACCGCCCTCTGTAGGAGCGAGCTTGCTCGCGAAAAACGTCAACGATAACGTGTGCTTTCTGGATGAACGCGGTGCCTGTGAGTTTTTCGCGAGCAAGCTCGCTCCTACAATCCCGGTGCAGCAGATTTTCTTTTTCTGTGGATTGCAGCGTTGTTGATTATCCAGGTGCGCTCGGCGGTGGCTTGCTTGAAGGCGTCTTAATGCACGATGGCATTGGGCGGCAGATGGCCGAGTCGCTCGGTCAGGCGCAGGCGCTGGATCGGGTCTTCGCTGAGCATCAACGCGTGTTCCAGGTCGAAGCGCTCGGCGCTTGGGCAGTCCAGGCGCTGATACAGGCTGGCGCGTGCCAGGTAATCGGCGGCGCTGGCATTGCCCAGTTCCAGTACGCGCTCGGCATCCACCAGGGCGGCCAGCGGTTCGTCGTTGGCCAGGTAAAGTTGGCGCAGGTTACGTGACAGCCGCTGCAGGATCGAGCGGGGCTCGGCGGTGTGCAGGTGTTCGGCCTGCAGTTTGAGATTCGGGCCATATTGGCGATGCAGCATGTCGCGACAGTCATTGGGATACATGCGTCGGCCCCCGCAGGGGTCGAGCAGGTGATCGGCACCGGGCACCCGCAGCAGGAAGTGACCGGGGAAATTCACCCCGACCATGGGGATGTCCAGGCGCCGTGCCAGTTCCAGGGCGATCAGGCCCATGGCCAGGGGCTGCCCGCGCTTGCGCTGCAGCACCTTATCGAGCAAGGCGGCGGCGGGGCGCAACGGGGTGAAGTCATCCTGGGCAAACCCCAGGTCGTTCATGCGCCGCAGCAACGGTTGGCCCAGCTCATCGGCCGGCAGCACCGGCATGCCCAGGCTGACCTGCTGTTGCAACAGGCCCAGCTCCTGCAGGATCAGCAACGGCTGCACGGCGGCGTCGTGTTCGGCGGCAATCCACAGCGCAGCTTCGAACAGCGCAGGGGGTGAACGCTCCAGGCAGGCGAAAAAAGCTTGGCGGGGATTCATTGCATTCTCCGGCGGATGCTCTCGTTTTAGCCTTGCTGTGAATTTTCGTCCAGCATCTTGAGAAATATCCCACTCGCTTATGTCACAGAACACACGAATTAGGGCGGCTTATTCCAGTGCGATCCAGCACTTTTCCGGCGCGAGCCTATACTTGTGCCACTACCAGAAGTGATTCGGGAGCACGACGATGTTTGCGCTCATGCACAGCACCCGCCTGGAATCGCTGCACCTGAGCGTCGACCCGGTGACCGGGCTGAAGGCGATCATCGCCATCCACAACAGCCGCCTGGGCCCTGCCCTGGGCGGCTGCCGCTACCTGGCCTATCCCGACG